>CAYVYD010000077.1:0-10051 GCA_964454415.1 uncultured Hyphomicrobiaceae bacterium
TGAAGCCCAATTTCGGCGATTCGAGCGAGGGCATCACCAAGGACGCGGTGGTCCACAACGAGAAATCCCTGCTCACCTATCTCGACCGGCTGCGTGCGCAGTTTCCAAGCCGGCCGGTGCTGGTTCAGGAATTTCTGACCGGCGCCGAATACAGCGTCGGCATGATCGGCAACCCGGAGCAGGGCCTGCGCGCCCTGCCGCTGCTCGAGGTCGATTACTCCAATCTCGATCCCAAGCTGCCGCGGATCCTGGGCTACGAGTCCAAGTGGCTGCCCGGCAGCCCCTATTGGACCCAGATCAGCTACCGGGAAGCCACGCTCTCCGACTACCAGCAGGCTCAGCTCATAGACTATTCGATGCGCCTGTTCGAACGGCTCAACTGCCGCGACTACGCCCGCTTCGACTTCAGGGCCAACGCCGACGGCGTGATCAAGCTGCTCGAGGTCAACCCCAATCCGGGGTGGTGCTGGGACGGCAAGCAGAACCTGATGGCCGGGTTCCAGGGGATGCGCTATTCCGAGCTGCTCGGCGCAATCCTGAACGCCGCGGCGGAGCGCTGCGGCCTGACGGTCGGCGACACCCATGAGGCCGCGGCCGCCGAGACGCCGCGGGCGGCCAAGGCGGCCGGCGCGAGGGGTTGAGCGGCAAGCAGGAAAAGCGGGAAACACGCGGTCCGCGTTGTGCAACGCAATAAATTCGCGTTGCGCGCGCGGCCGCGATCCCTATAGTCGCGCGCAACCGCCCCCAACCGAAGAATTGAACCCGGCATGGCATTACGCAACGTCGCGATCATCGCGCATGTCGACCACGGCAAGACGACGCTGATCGACGTGCTTCTCAAGCAGTCCGGCTCCTTCCGCGACAACCAGCGGACCGAGGAGCGGATGATGGATTCCAACGAGCTCGAGCGCGAGCGCGGCATCACGATCCTGGCCAAGGTCACCTCGCTGGTGTGGCGGGATACCCGCATCAACATCGTCGACACCCCCGGCCACGCCGATTTCGGCGGCGAGGTCGAGCGCATCCTGCACATGGTCGACGGCGTCGTGCTGCTGGTCGACGCCGCCGAAGGGCCGATGCCGCAGACCAAGTTCGTCCTCACCAAGGCGCTCAAGCTGGGCTTGAGGCCGATCGTCGCCATCAACAAGATCGACAAGCCGAACCAACGCGCCGACAAGGTGGTCGACGAGGTGTTCGATCTGTTCGTGGCGCTCGACGCCAATGAGGAACAGCTCGACTTTCCGGTGCTCTACGGCTCGGCCAAGGAGGGCTGGATGGCGGAGAGCGCCGAGGGCCCCCGCGAGTCGATGGCGCCGCTGTTCGAGAAGATCCTGGCGCATGTGCCGCCGCCCGAGGCCGGCGAGGGACCGTTCAGAATGCTCGCCGCGACGCTCGAATCGAACCCGTTCCTGGGGCGCGTCCTGACCGGCCG
The DNA here is from genome assembly GCA_964454415.1 of uncultured Hyphomicrobiaceae bacterium. Taxonomy (GTDB): domain Bacteria; phylum Pseudomonadota; class Alphaproteobacteria; order Rhizobiales; family Methyloligellaceae; genus JAJFHN01. Next base: position 1,433 of record CAYVYD010000077.1, read on the forward strand.
CATCGCATCGGGGCGGGTGCGTCCCAACATGGCCGTCAAGGCGCTCTCCCGCGAGGGCGAGGTCATAGAGGAGGGGCGGGTCTCCAAGGTGCTCGCCTTTCGCGGGCTGGAGCGCCAGCCGGTCGATGAGGCGTATGCCGGCGACATCGTCGCCATCGCCGGCCTCGCTGAGGCGAGCGTCGCCGACACGCTGGCCGCCCCCGAGGTCAGCCAGCCGCTCGCCGCCCAGCCGATCGATCCGCCGACGCTGTCGATGGCCTTCCGGATCAATGACGGCCCGCTCGCCGGCACCGAGGGCAGCAAGGTTCAGAGCCGGGTGATCCGCGAGCGCCTGCTGCGCGAGGCCGAGGGCAACGTGGCGCTCAAGGTCGAGGAGACGGGCGATGCGGATGCCCTCGTGGTGGCCGGCCGCGGCGAGTTGCAGCTCGCGATCCTGATCGAGAACATGCGCCGCGAGGGATTCGAGATGTGCGTCGGCCGGCCGCAGGTGTTGCTGCGGAAGGGCGACGGCGGGGCTCTGCTCGAGCCGATCGAGGAAGTGATCATCGACGTGGACGAGGAATATTCGGGCGCCGTCGTCCAGAAGCTTTCGGAGCGGCGGGCGGATCTGGTCGAGATGCGGCCCTCGGGCGGCGGACGCACGCGGCTGGTGTTCCACGCGCCCACGCGCGGGCTGATCGGCTATCAGTCGGAACTGCTCACCGACACCAGCGGCACCGCCGTCTTCAACCGGCTGTTCCACGACTACGCGCCCTTCAAGGGCGACATACCGGGCCGGCACACCGGCGTGCTCGTCTCGAATGGCGACGGCGTGGCGGTGGCCTATGCGCTGTGGAACCTGGAGGACCGTGGCCCGATGATGATCGAGCCGGGGACCAAGGTCTACCGCGGCATGATCGTCGGCGAACATACCCGCGGCAACGACCTCGAGGTCAACGTGCTCAAAGGCAAGCAGCTCACCAATATCCGCGCCGCCGGCAAGGACGACGCGGTGAGGCTGTCGCCGCCGATGCGGCTGTCGCTGGAGGCCGCGCTCGCCTACATCTCCGACGACGAACTGGTCGAGGTCACGCCCAAATCGATCCGGCTGCGCAAGCGGATCCTCGATCCCAATCTGCGCAAGCGGATGGAGCGCGAGAGGGACAAGGTCGCCTAGGGCGTCCCCCGCACGCCCGACGTCCCCGCTCAGGCGAGCTCGTGCAGATGAACGTCGTGGGCCGAGTGCTTCCGGAGAATCGCGACCGCCTTGCTTTCATGCTCGGCGTCGCGGGTGCGAACCCACAGCAACAGGCCGCCGTGGTCGAGTTGCTCCTGAATGCGGATGGCATGCTCGTCGCCCAGCATCGTCGCCATCACCGCGCCGATCAGGCCGCCGAGTCCTCCGGCCTCAACCGCCGCCATGATGGCGGCGGCGAGCGTGCCGCCCGAGGCCACGACCATCCCCGCCGCCAGACCGGCGCCGACATACAACAGCCCGCCGATCAGCGCGCCCTCGCCGCTGCCGACGGACTCATTGGCGACATAGGCGGTGCGGGGAATCCTGGGATCGTCCTCCAGATCCTCGACCTTGTCGTAGATATGGCCGAGCTTTTCATCGACCGCCTGCTCGCTCGCCAGCAGGCTGAGCTCGGCCCGGTCGAAGCCGGCGCTCTCCAATTCGTCGATCGCGGCTTGCAGGGTTTCCGCGTCCTCGAAGACCGCGACAGCTTCCGTGGACGTCGCCGTTTGGGACATTGCGTTCATGGGGGTCCTCCCGCCGCGCCGATCGCGGCTCCGGCCGTCTAACGGCCTCTCCTCAGGAGCAGCGCGTTAGCCTTCTTCTTCTGATCGTCGTCCAGCACCTTGTAGAGCGCATCGGCGCGCGGTTTGAGCGCCTTCAGATCGGCTATGCTCGCCTCCATCCGCTCGATGCGCTTGTCGATCTGCTGCATGGCGGTCGTGTGGGCCGCCTTGCCCTTGCCGCCGCCCATCATGCCGCTGCCCCTCATGCCGCGGCCCGTGCTTTTTTTGGCGCGGAGCGCGTCGGCATAGGCGTTCCAGGCCTCGAGCTGGTTCTCCTTGATGCCGAGCGCCGACTTCAGAAAGGCGATCCTCCCCTCGGCCGCCGCCGCCCGGCGCTGCTCCGGCTTGAGCACGCCGCCCGTCATGCCGCGGCCCATCATGCCGCCGCCCGCCATGCCGTGCCCTGACGCGCCACTTCCGCCGCCTTGCTGAGCCGCCGCCATGCCGGAAGCCGCCGTCAGGGCGAGGGCGCCCAAAAGATATGGCCTCATCGTTTTGCCGATCATCCACATGCTCCTTCGACACAGAGTATCGATAATGGCGGTCACCTTGCCCGTGAGCGAGACCGCCGCGAAATGATACGCGTCAAACCGCTGGCATGAACGCAAGGCGATTTCAAGGAGACGCATCGCCAAAGCGGTGAAACGGGGCACGCTCATACGCCGTAAAAACCGCGGTACCATTCGACGAAGCGGGCGATGCCGTCCTCGATCGAGGTCTTGGGCGAGAAGCCCACTGCCTGACGCAGATCGTCGATGTCGGCGTAGGTCTCCGGCACGTCGCCCGGTTGCAGGGGCAGGAAGTTCTTCTTCGCGGTCTTGCCCAAGGTCTTCTCCAGCGTCTCGATGAAATGCATCAGCCCGACGGGCGAATTGTTGCCTATGTTGTAGAGCCGGTAAGGTGCGTTCGAGGTGCCGGGATCGGGCTTGGCGCCGTCCCAGGCGGGGTCGGGCTTGGCGATGCGGTCGAGGGTGCGCACGACGCCCTCGACGATATCGTCGATATAGGTGAAGTCGCGGGAATGGTTGCCGTTGTTGAAGACGTCGATCGGCTCGCCGGCCAGGATCTTCCGGGTGAACAGGAACAGCGACATGTCGGGGCGGCCCCAGGGCCCGTAGACGGTGAAGAAGCGCAATCCGGTCACCGAAAGCCGGTAGAGATGGGCGTAGGTGTGGGCCATCAGCTCGTTCGATTTCTTGGTCGCCGCGTAAAGGCTCAAAGGGTGGTCGACGTTGTCGTGGACGCTGAAGGGCATCTGGGTGTTGGCGCCGTAGACCGAGCTCGAGGAGGCGTAGACCAGATGCTCGACGCCGTTGTGGCGGCAGCCCTCGAGCACGTTGAGAAAGCCGACCAGATTTGAGTCCACATAGCAGTGGGGGTGCTCGATCGAATAGCGCACCCCGGCCTGGGCGGCGAGGTTGACGACGCGGTCGAACCGCTCCTCCTCGAAGAGCCCCGTCATCGCGGCGCGGTCGGCGAGGTCGGCCTTGACGAAGGAAAAGCCGTTGCGACCGTCGAGCTCGGCGAGGCGGGCCCGCTTCAGCGACACGTCGTAATAGTCGGAGAGGTTGTCGAGCCCGACCACCTGGTCGCCGCGGTCGAGCAGGGCCTTGGCGGTGTGAAAACCGATGAAACCGGCGGCGCCCGTGACCAGAACCTTCATGGCGGCGTCTCCTTCAGATCCGCGCGTGGACGATGTCGGCGGGGAGCACCGCCTTGATGTCGTAGACGAGCCCCCCCTCGGCGAGGAGGGCAGAGATCTGTCCCGGCGTCAGCGCCGCGATCTTGTCGTGCTTGACGGCGAGGATCAGGGTGTCGAAGGGTCCCTCCGGCAACTCGTTGGCGATCTCGATGCCGTATTCGGCGCGCGCCAGCTCGGCGTCGGCATAGGGGTCGTAGACGACGAGGTCGGTGAAGTAATCGGCGAGCTCGCGGACCAGATCGGCGACCTTGGTGTTGCGGGTGTCGGGGCAGTTTTCCTTAAAGGTGAAGCCGAGGATCAGGACGCGCGCGCCGTCGATGCGCTGCTTGCGCGTCAGCATGGTCTTGATGATGTCCTGGGCGACGAAGGCCGCCATGTCGTCGTTGATGCGCCGGCCGGCCAGGATCATGGCGGGGTGAAAGCCGATCGATTGGGCCTTGTGAGTGAGGTAGTAGGGGTCGACGCCGATGCAGTGGCCGCCGACGAGCCCCGGCTGGTAGGGATGGAAATTCCATTTGGTGCCGGCGGCGCCGAGGACCTCGGTGGTGTCCAGCCCCAGCTCCTTGAACAGCATGGCGAGCTCGTTGATCAGCGCGATGTTGACGTCGCGCTGTATGTTCTCGATCACCTTGGCCGCCTCGGCGATGCGGATCGAGCTGACCCGGTGGGTGCCGGCAGTGACGATTTTGGCGTAGACGGCGTCGATCAGATCGGCCGCCTCCTCGGTCGAGCCCGACGTCACCTTGACGATGTCGGGCAGGCGGTGGGCGTGATCGCCAGGATTGATGCGCTCGGGCGAATAGCCGGCAAAGAAGTCCTGGTTGAAGGCCAGGCCGGAGGTCTCCTCCAGAAGCGGGACGGCGATCTCCTCGGTGACGCCGGGGTAGACGGTGGATTCGTAGACCACCACGTCGCCCTGCTTCAGCACGCCGCCAACCGCGCGGCTCGCGGCCATCACCGCGGAGAGGTCGGGGCGCTTGCTCGCGTCGATGGGGGTGGGCACGGTGACGATGAAGAAGTTGCAGCCCTCGATGTCGCGCGTGTCGGACGAGAAGGAAAGGTTCCTAGCGGCGGCGAATTCCTCGTCCGTCACCTCGCGGGTCCGGTCGCGGCGCTCGCGCAACTCGGCGATGCGCTTCTCGTCGACGTCGAACCCGACGACGGGGAAGGCGCGCGCCATGTGGACGGCGAGCGGCAGTCCCACATAGCCGAGGCCGATGACGGCGATGCGGATGTCTTCAAGGGCAGGCAGGCTCATGCCTAAGGCTCAGGCTCCCAAAGTGTGGCGGCGGGCGGCTCTTAGCATGGCGGGACGGCACAAACCAGTGACAGATGACTGCCGCGGCTTCGCGGCGCTTCATCGGAACGCCGACCGAGGCAACGGGACAAGTTGCGGTTTGTGCTGCCGGGCCGTTTCTGATAATCCAGCGGCGCATTCTCGCGCAACGCTTCCGCGTCGAGAGCGTAAAGCGTATCGCAGATGGATTATCACCCCGAGACTTCCATGACATCGACCTCACGCAAACGCGCGGCCTTCCACGTGCCGGCCGCAGCGGCATGTCCAGACGTGGCGCGGCGCGCCGGCGCCGACCGGGCGGGGAGACGGCCTCGTGGAGCATGACCGCGAGCTGCCGTGGCTGCGCGGCAAGACCCTGGAGGCTCTGTTCGAGGCGCCGGCGCCGAGCAGTAGCGACGCCGAAGGGCCGTTCCGCATGGCGGTTGCCGGAGTGGACGAGGCCGACGGCGGGGTTCCCGGCCTGAGGGGCAGGATTGCCAGCGGCCGTATCGCCGCCGGCGAGACGGTGGTGCTGTTGCCGGGCGGCGAGCGGGCGGAAATCGGCCGCATCGGCGGCGCTGCGGGCGATCTCGACGAGGCCAGCGCGGGGGACGACGTCACGCTCTTTCCCGACGCGCGGCTCGCGGCCTCGACCGGCCAGGTTGTCGCCGCCGCCGGCGATCAGCCCAACGTCGCCGACCAGTTCGCGGCGCATGTGATCTGGTCGGGCGCCAACCCCCTGTTGCCCGGCCGTCTCTACCGGCTCGAGATGGGCTCGCAGCGAGCGCGGGCAATGGTGAGCGAGCTGAAACACAAGATCGACCCGTTAGAGCGAACCCACGAGGCGGCCAAGACGCTCAAGGCCGGCGAGATCGGCTTCTGCAATTTGAGCACCGAGCAGCCGCTCGTGTTCGACGGCTATGACGACAATCCGGCGATGGCCCGCTTCGAGCTCTACGACCGGCTGAGCGACGAGCGCATCGGCGTCGGCTTCATCACCTTCGTCCTGCGGCGGGCCACCAACATCGCCTGGCAGGTGCTCGAGGTGGACAAGCAATCGCGCGCCGGGCTCAAGGGGCAGCGCCCCTGCGTGCTGTGGTTCACGGGTCTCTCGGGCGCCGGCAAGTCGACCATCGCCAGCCATCTGGAGAAACGGCTGCACGCGATCGGCCGCCACACCTACGTGCTCGACGGCGACAACGTGCGCCACGGCCTCAACAAGGATCTGGGCTTCACCGACGCCGACCGGGTGGAGAACATCCGCCGCGTCGCCGAAACGGCGAAGCTGTTCGTCGACGCCGGCCTTATCGTCATGGTTTCCTTCATCTCGCCGTTCCGCATGGAGCGCCGCATGGCTCGCGACATGCTGGAGACCCACGAGTTCATCGAGGTCTTCGTCGACACGCCCTTGAGGGTGTGCGAGGAGCGCGATCCCAAGGGGCTCTACAAGAAGGCGCGGGCCGGCAAGATCAAGAACTTCACCGGCATCGACTCGGTCTACGAGCCGCCGGAGCGGGCCGATATCCAGCTCGCCGCCGGAGAGGCGGGCGTCGAGGAGCTGGTCGAGATGCTGATCGGCGACCTTGAGCGGCGCGGGTTGATCTGAGGGGCGGACCCCTCTTCCGCGCTAGGCCGGCGGCGCAGGCTCGATCGGGGCGTGGCCCATCATGCGGTCGGCCTTATCGGTCAGCGCCGTGAGCGCCGTTTCGATTTCCTCGGCGAGCTTTGCCGTGGCCTCGTCGTCGAGATCCTTGGGCACCTCGAAACCCTCCTCCCACAGGATCACGCCCTCGTTGAAGGGAAGCGGCAGGATGAACCGGTCCCAGCTATCGATCACGACGCGCCGCCTGACCGAATAGGCGATGAGCGAGATGTGGGCGCCGGCGAGCCGCGCCAGGGTGACCGCCGGCGTCTTCATGCGCATGCGCGGTCCGCGCGGGCCGTCGGGGGTCATGCCGACGGTGCGCCCCGCGCGCACGGCGCGCAGCACGCCCTTGGCGGCGGTCAACTGCTTCTCCTTGGAGGAGACGGCGACGTGCTCGACCTTGAAGCGCTGCATGGTGCGCGAGACCATGCGCCCGTCGCGGTGGCCGGAGACGACGATGGTCAGCACCTTCTCGCCGCCGCTCTCGCGCCAGGGATGTTGTTTCCAGATCAGCGGCATGGCGGCGATCCGGTTGTGCCAGAGAAAGACGAATAGCGGCGAGCCCCCCATGATCACGGCGCGGCATTGCGGCCAGCTCTCGAAGGACCACCGCGTGGTGAAGTAGGCGAGGCGGAGATATTGCGCGATCAGCCAGCTCATGAGCGCGTGCACGCGGTCGTGGCGGATGATGCGGCGGGTGATGCCGGAAAGCTTCATGGGGTCCGGCGCGGCTCAGCTCGACTTGGACTGGATCTTGGCCCAGCTGTCGCGGAGCGGGACGGTGCGGTTGTAGACGGGATGCTCCAGCGAGGTGTCGGGATCGGGGCAGAAATAGCCCTGCCGCTCGAATTGGAGGGTCTCTCCGGGAAGCGCCTCGGCGAGGGCGGGTTCGAGCTTGGCGCCTTTCAGGATCTCGATCGACTGGGGGTTGAGGGCGGCGGCGAGGTCGTCGCCGATCTTGGGCTCCTCGTCGCGGAAGAGGGGATTGTAGAGCCGCAGCTCGGCGTCGAGCGCGTGGGGCGCGGAGACCCAATGGAGCGTCGCCTTGACCTTGCGCCCGCCGGGCGCGTTGCCGCCGCGGGTTTCGGGATCGTAGCTGCAGACGAGCTCGATAATTTCGCCGCTGTTGTCCTTGACGACCTCGCGGCAGGTGACGAGATAGGCGTAGCGGAGCCGCACCTCGCGCCCGGGCGCCAGGCGGAAGAACTTCTTGGGCGGGTCCTCCATGAAGTCGCCGCGCTCGATGAAGAGGGTGCGCGAGAAGGGAACCTTCCGCGTGCCCGCCGCTGCGTCCTCGGGATTGTTCACCGCCTCCAGCATTTCCTCGCTTTGGGGATAGTTCTCGATCGTCACCTTGAGGGGATCGAGGACGGCCATGCGGCGCGGCGCGCTCAGGTTGAGCTCCTCGCGCACGCAGTGCTCCAGGAGCGCCATCTCGATGACGTTGTCGGACTTGGTGATGCCGACGCGGCCCGCGAAGTCGCGGATCGCGGCGGGCGGGAAGCCGCGCCGGCGCAGCCCGGAGATGGTCGGCATGCGGGGGTCGTCCCAGCCCTTGACGTGGCCCTCGCTGACGAGCTGGATGAGGCGGCGCTTGGAGAGCACCGTGTGGGTCAGGTTGAGGCGCGAGAACTCGTATTGGCGGGGCCGCGAGGGGACCGGCAAATTATCGATGAACCAGTCGTAGAGCGGGCGATGGTCGGCGAATTCCAGCGTGCAGAGCGAGTGGGTGATGCCCTCGATGGCGTCGGACTGGCCGTGGGCGAAGTCGTAGGTCGGGTAGATGCACCAGGCGTCCCCGGTGCGCGGATGGGCGGCCTTGAGGATGCGGTAGAGGACGGGATCGCGCAGGTTGATATTGCCGGAGGCCATGTCGATCTTGGCGCGGAGCACGTGCTCGCCTTCGGCGAACTCGCCCCTTCGCATGCGCTGGAACAGGTCGAGATTTTCCTCGACGGCGCGGCCGCGGTGCGGGCTTTCGCGCCCGGGCTCGGTGAGGGTGCCGCGATGGGCGCGGATCTCCTCGGCCGAAAGGTCGTCCACATAGGCATTGCCCGCTTCGATGAGGTGGACCGCCCATTGGTAGAGCTGCTCGAAATAATCGGAGGCGTAATAAAGATGCTCGCCCCAGTCGAAGCCCAGCCAGCGCACGTCGGTCTTGATCGCCTCGATATATTCCTCCTCCTCCTTGACGGGATTGGTGTCGTCGAAGCG
>CAYVYD010000078.1:0-10044 GCA_964454415.1 uncultured Hyphomicrobiaceae bacterium
CCCACATGACCGGTTGCATGTCGTATCCGCTGGGTTACAGTCGCTTCACCGTCACAGCGATGACAACGACAATCGACGCCTTACCCTGAGTGAAGGGCCTCGATTTGAAGGGCGCGGCCGCCGGGAAGGAAACGATCCATGGACATGCCACACGGGCGTTCTGCGGCCGGCATCCAGGCGAGCCCGCCGCACCTCCGCCCCCCGACGGTCACGCCGCCTGAGCGTCCGCTCCGCTTTCCCGTGAGCGCGCTGACGGTGATCCGCAACCCGATCGAAGGCTGGTGCCGCGCCGTCTATGAGCAGCCCGTCTTCTTCGAGCGGATGCCCGGCCGGCTGCTCGCCTACGTCGCCGATCCCGAGCTCGTGCGCGCCGTTCTGCAGAACACCGGCGAGGCGTTCCCCAAATCCAACGTCGACCGCCGCGTGCTGGGTCCCATGGTCGGCGAGGGCGTTCTCACCTCCGAGGGCGATCGCTGGCGTTGGCAGCGGCGCACCTTCGCCCCCCTGTTCCGCCACGCCGAGCTGTTGCGGTACGTGGGGGCGATGTCGGCCGCCGCCAACCGCGTGGTGGAGCGCTGGCGCCAGGCCGGCCAGCACAGCGTGCAGCACGTCGATCAGACGATGATCCGCGCGAGCTTCGAGATCATCGCCGAGACCATGCTGCCCCACGACGACGGCCTGGACATCGCCCTGATCGAGCGCTGCATGTCCGATTATCTCGCCGTCAGCACTTGGGACATCGTTTGCGCGCTTCTGCACATGCCCGAATGGATGCCGTTTCCCGGCAAGTCGAAGTCCCGCCGCACGGCCTCGACGATGCGCCGGGCGATGGCCGACATCATCGACGAGCGCAACCGCTCCGGCCGCCACGCCGACGACCTGTTGGGCCGGATGATGGCGGCGGCCGACCCCGAGACCGGGCAGTCGATGGCGAAGGAGCAGGTGATCGACAATCTGCTGACCTTTCTGCTGGCCGGCCACGAGACCACCGCGACCATGCTGACCTGGGCGCTTTATCTGCTGGCGCGGGCGCCGGAATGGCAGCAGCGGCTGGCCGCCGAAGTGGCGGCCGTCGCGGGTGCGAGCGACATTAATGCCGATCACATCGCCGAGCTCGGACTGACCAGGCAGCTGCTGCACGAAGCCGCGCGGCTCTATCCGCCGGTCCCGATTCTCTCCCGTCTGGCGAAGAGCGAGATCGAGCTTGACGGCGTGACCATCCCCGAGGGAGCGCTGTGCATCATCCCGATCTACGCGATCCACCGTCATCGGAGCCTTTGGGACGATCCCGACATTTTCGATCCCTCCCGCTTCGCCGACGAGCTGCATGCCGAGCGCGCCCGCTGTACCTATATGCCCTTCGGCGCGGGTCCCCGCATTTGCATGGGGGCGGCGTTCGCGAATATCGAGGCGACGGTGATCCTCGCCACGCTGATACGGACCATGCGCTTCGACGTGACGCCCGGGTTGGACCCGGTGCCGGTCGCCAGGGTATCGCTGCGGCCGCGCGGCGGCATGCCGCTCGAGGTCGCCTGCCTCGGCGAGGCGGCGTGAGCGGCTGTGGTCGCCTCGGGGCCGGAGCGGCGGCGGGCCCCGCCGGGAAAGGCGGAATGGGTTAGAGGCAAATGGCAGTTGGTCCCAGGCACAGCGGCAAACCGGACCTCGCCACCAGGCTGCGGCGGGCGTGGCTGGTGTTCTCGGTCCTGTGGGTGTTGGGCGCGGTGGGCTACGCCACCTATGCCTGGGACCGGATCTATCCCGAGCGCCCCAACTACCTGATCGTACCCAACGAGACGCGGGAGAAGCTGGTGGTGTGGTATTCGACCGACGCGGCGGTGCCCGTCGACCAATTCAAGCGCGAGCACCAGATCACCAACGCCGACGAGGTCTCGCTCGGCCGCAACACCCTGCTGCTTCCCAGGGACCTGTCGGCGGAGCAGAAGAAGGACTTCCTCATTCGCGCGCGCGACATGGACGGCTATCTGGTGGAGCGGTTCTACCGGGGCATCGCCTTCCGCTTCGTTCCCATTCTGCTCCTGTTCGTTCTGGGTCCCCCGCTTTTGGTGCTGCTGTTGGGGCGCGCCACGCGCATGGCGCTGATCCGTTGGGTCGGCGGTTGACCGGGGTGCGGCGCCGGGAGGACGCGTGATGGGGCTCTACCGCGACTTTGCCAGCGTCGACGAGCTCAACTGGCAGTACCTTCCGAGCAAGTCGGGCGTCGACGGCACCCCCTTTTACGAGGGCTGGCCCAAGCAGAGCGCGGCCACCCGCGAGGCGCTCGAGTGCCGGCTGGACGTTCCCTTCGGTCCCACCCTGGCCGAGCGCCTCGACATCTTTCCCGCCGCCGGCACCGCCACGCCGGTACACATGTTCATTCACGGCGGCTATTGGCGCGCCTTCACCGCCAAGCAATTCTCCTTCGTCGCCGACGCCCTTGTGGCGCGCGGCATCAGCGTCGTCGTCAATAGCTATTCCCTCTGCCCCAAGGTGACGATCGACGAGATCGTGCGCCAGAACCGGGCGGCGGTGCGGTGGCTGATGGATCATGCCGGCGCGTTCGGCGGCGATCCCGCAAACATCACCCTATCAGGTCATTCGGCGGGCGGGCACCTGGCGGCGATGGCGGCGCTCGCCGATTGGCCGGGCGAGTACGGCGTCGATGGGCGCGCATTGCGCGGAATCGTCGGCATTTCCGGTCTCTACGACCTGCGCCCCTTCCGCTACACCGACCTGCAGACCCATCTGCAGCTGGACGCCGAGCAGATCGAGCGCTGCTCGCCGCTGTTTCACGTTAGGGCCGGCATGCCCCCCACCTGGCTCGTGGTCGGCGGCGACGAGACGCCAGAGTTCCACCGCCAGGCCGACGCCTTCGGCGAGGCGATGGCGGCGGCGGGCAACGCGGTCGAGCGGTTCTCCGTCGAGGGCGCCAGCCACTTCACCGTCATGAACGGCTTCAACGAGCCGGCGTCGCGGCTCTTCAAGCTGATCAGCGGCCTCGCCCTGGAGGGAAGCGGCACTTGAGACGCGTGGCGTGAATCGAAAACCCCGCCTCGGTGGTGGCCCGAAGCGGGGTCCATGGAATCTCGGATCGGCCCGCCGGATGCTCCGGCGAAAGAGGGGCGCGGGATCAGCCCGTGTAGCCGTTGGTCCGTGCGTTGTCCTCGGCCGCCTTCTTGTTGCTGTAGCTCTCGCTCGAGGCGCCGACGATTTCCTTGTTGGTCGCGAGCCGCCGCCAGCGAAAGCCGCCGCTCTTGTCCTTATAGAATTGCCAGCTGTCGCCCTTGCCGAATTTGCGGGGATTGCCGTCCATGCCGTGACGTTCGGCGTTGTCCTTGCAGTCGGAGCGCGCCTTGTAGCCTTCGGTCGAGGCGCCGACGATCTTGCCGTTGACGCCGTTGCGGCGGCGCCAACGATATTCGCCGCGCTTGTCCTTGTAGATGTCCCACTTGTCTGCTGCCGCCATAACCTGCCTCTCCCTTGTTGCTTTGCCGTCGCCGGTATCTCGGGCCTTGCCCGGTACCGGCCGCCTCGCTAGCCACTTAGGTCATGACCCAGACCAGCGTGAACAATTTGCCCAATCGCGGGATCGAGTTCAACAGTTGAGGCGGCCTTTGACCATGGCCTCGAGCGACGGTCGCGCCGTCTGCGAGCACCGGGTAGTCAAAACAGATCCTGGGCGAGTCCGAAATTGGCTCGAATGAGGGCGATCACGTTGCTGACCGAGGCATTGACGCCGACCGAATATCTGTTGACGCGCTCGATTTTCCCCTCTCCGTCGAACTGGACCGCGAGCCCCCACAGGCCGGCGAGCGTTGGACCCGGAAAGCCGTAGCGCATGTCGCTCATCTTGAGCTCGTAGCCGGCGCCATTCTTCTCGACCTCAGCCTTGAGCGGCCCGTTGGCGAAGTTGAAATAGACGTGCCCGTCGTCGGTCGCCGCGAACCGCGCCATCAGGGGGCCCGCGCGCGGATCGGAGGCGACCGGCAGCCAGCGGATCGGCCTGGGTGCCAGCACCGAAACGAAGCCGACGGCGTGGCCGCCGTCGGTCTCGGCCACCACCCGGCGCAGCCAAGGCATGAACATGGTGGTGTAGCTGTAGACGTTGCCATGGGCGATGCCCTGGCGCGCGAGATCGGCCCGCGCGAGGCGTTCGGCCCGAAGATTGGCTTGCCAGCCGAGGCCGATATAGGCCGTGGAGATGGCGAGCGCGACTCCGATCGTCTTCCTGGCCTGCGCGCCGGAGGTGTTGCCGTTCAGCGCCGACCACAGCGCGAGCGCCAGGATCAGGCTGTAGAGCGGATCGATGACGGGAAGCGCCGAGATCCCGTAGCGCGCCTCGGTAAGCGGTGTGAAAAGCTTGGTGCCGAAATGGGTGATGAAGTCGAGCAGGGGATGGGTGATGAGCACCAGCAGCCAAAAGGCGTACCATCGCCCGGCCGAGGCCGAATTTCTGAAACGCTCGTATCTGGGCGAGACTCCGCGCGAGACCCACAGCGAGACAGCGGCAAGCGGCAACGAGACGACTGGCGCGAACAACAGCGAATGGGTGATGCCGCGGTGATAGCGCCAGTAGTCGAGGCTGGAATCGTCGGAGATCATCAGCACGTCGAGATCGGGCGACTGGCCGCCCAGGAAGCCGATGATGATCGCCGCTCGGCCCAATTGCTGCCCGGCGACCGCGTGGCCGACCGCTGCCCCCAATAAGCCTTGCGTCAACGGATCCATCGTCCTCCGTTAGCCGATCTGCGCCCACGGTGTCGAGCCGCATATGATGCCCGCCTTGATTGTGTGGACCATCTTGGAAAATAACTGAGGCGAAGTGGCCATCGCCAGCCGTGTAAAACGGTGCCTGGCGCCAGGGATGGGAGGGCTTGGGCGTGGGACTCGAACTGATAAACGGGCCGACGTCGCCATTCGGCCGGACGGCGAAGGTGGCGGCGCTGGAGCTCGACATAGCCCTCGAGGAACGGATCATCGACGTCTACACGGCCGACTTCCTCGATAGATGGAATCCGTTGCGCCAAATCCCAACTTTGATCGTTAACGGCGAATCGGCAATTTACGACAGCCGCAACATTTGCGCATTTTTCGATGCCCTGTCCGCGAGACCGACGATATTTCCGCTCGACGACTGGCCCCACCTAACCCGTGTGGCGTTGGCAAACGGAATTATGGAAGCGGGGTTGCAGCGCCGCATGGAGGTGATGCGGCCCGCCGAAGAGCGCAGCCAGTCCGTCATCGACAAAATGGAGGCGCGGATCGGACGATGCCTTGATCACTTGGAGCGACTTGCCGCCACCATCAGCCGTGGTCCGTTGCGCATGGATCAGATCGCAGCCGCCTGCGCCCTGGAATATACCGATTACCGTTTCAGTGGCGCCTGGCGCGCACGATGTCCCGAATTGGCTAGGTGGCTCGCGGATTTCTCGCGGCGTCCGGCCATGGTCGAGAGCCGTCCCCGCGAATGAGGCCCCGATCGCTCCCCTCGCTTTCCGGCGGTCATCGGCGAACTTGGCGGCGGAAACGTCCCCGTCGGATTGTTTCGAATCACTTGTTGGAATTGACTCTGTGCCCCGGCCCAATCGATGATGACGAGGCACTCACCGGGCCGCTGCTGCGGGAACGAGCCGCGGGCGCGGGAAGGGTCGGTGAAACCGTTCGATGGCGTGCGCGAGAAACGCGTGATCGCCGCCGCCGCGGAGGCATGCTTGTACCGGAATTGGCAAGGACCGGTGCGGCGACTCCCGCCCCCCGCGACGCCAGGGAGGACGCCATGCCGGTCGAAATCAATTGCGACATGGGTGAGGGCTACGGGCTCTACAGGTTGGGCGATGACGAAGGCTTGATGCCCCTGATATCGATCGCCAATGTGGCCTGCGGCTTCCATGCCTCAGATCCCAATCATATGCGCAACACGGTGCGGCTCGCCAAAAAGCACAATGTCCGTGTCGGCGCCCATCCTTCGCTGCCCGATCTCCAGGGCTTCGGCCGACGCGAGATGAAGATCGAGCGCGAGGAACTGGCCAACATCATCATCTATCAGATCGGCGCCATAACGGGGTTTCTCAAGGCCGAGGGCCTGGCCCTCAACCACATCAAGCCGCACGGGTCGCTTTACGGCATGTCGGCGCGCATCGAGCACGTCGCGCACGCGGTTTGCGACGCCGCCGATGTTTTCCAAGTGCCCCTGTTTGGCATGGCGAACACGTTGCACCAGGAAGTCTATGGGGCCCGCGGGCACAAGCTCGTCGCCGAATTTTATGCCGATCTACCCTATCGCGACGACGGCTCGCTGATCATCCCCAGGGAGCACGAAGCGGTGGACCCCGCCGACGCGGCAGCCCGCTCCCTGCGCGCGGTCGAGGAGGGCAAGACCAAGTCGGTCAACGGGGTCGATGTGCAGGTCGGCGCGGACTGCATTTGCGTCCACTCCGACACGCCCAACGCCGTCGAGATCGCGCAAGCGGTGCGCGAAACGCTAAAGCCCTACCTGGCGACGGCGGCCTGAGCGGCAGACCGCGGGCGCGATGCGCAAGGTCCTGATCGCAAATCGCGGAGAGATCGCCTGCCGCATAATTCGGGCCTGCCGCGCGCTCGGCCTGGAAGCCGTCGGCGTCTACTCGCAAGCCGACCGCGGAGCCGTTCACGTTTCGCTCGCCGATGAAGCCTATCTGCTCGGTGGTCCGAAGCCTCGGGAGAGCTACCTCGACGCGGACGCCGTCCTCGCCGCCGCCCGCGAGAGCGGCGCCGACGCGATCCATCCGGGCTACGGATTTCTGGCGGAAAATCCCCAATTCGCGCGGCGTGTCGAGGCCGAGGGCTTGATCTGGGTCGGACCCGCTCCCGAAACGATCGAAGCCATGGGCGACAAGGAGCGCGCACGTCGGATCGCGCGCGAGGCTGGCATACCGGTGCTGGCCGGGAGCGCGCGATTCGAGGAGGACGCCCTTGACGGACTCGAAGTGGTGGCTGGCGAGGTCGGTTATCCGCTGTTGGTCAAGGCGGCCGCGGGCGGTGGAGGCATCGGAATGCGGCGCGTCGACGGCGGGGCCGAGCTCCGCCGCTTGGCCGAGGCGACGCAGGCGATGGCCGCGCGCGCCTTCGGCGACGGCTCCATTTATCTGGAGCGGCTGGTGCCCAAGGCGCGCCACATCGAGGTTCAAATATTCGGCATGGGCGATGGGCGGGCGATCCATCTGAACGAGCGCGACTGCTCCATACAGCGGCGTTTCCAAAAAATCATCGAGGAGAGCCCGGCGCCGGGTCTGGAGCCGTCGACGCGCGAGGCCATGGCCGCCGCCGCCGTTCGTTTCGCCGCCGGCCAGCGCTATCGCGGCGCCGGCACGGTCGAGTTCATCCTCGACACTCGGACCCAGGACTATTTTTTTCTGGAGATGAACACGCGGATTCAGGTCGAGCACCCGGTGACCGAGATGGTGACGGGCAAAGACCTGGTGGCCCTGCAGCTCGCGCTCGCCGGAGGCGATGGCCTGGAGGACTTGACCCAAGACCGCATTCGCCTATCGGGCCATGCGATCGAATGCCGGCTCTATGCGGAGAACCCGGCAAAGATGTTTTTGCCTTCGCCGGGAACATTGGCGCATCTTGCGTTTCCGGAACAGCGGGAAGGCGTGCGCGTCGACGCTGGCGTCCGGGCGGGCGATGAAATTACAATCCATTACGACCCGATGATCGCGAAGGTCATCTGCCATGGCCGGGACCGTGACGAGGCGATCCGCAAATCGGTTGCGGCGCTGAAGGAGACCAAACTCGAGGGACCGGAGAGCAATCTTGCCTTTTTGCTGCGAACCCTCAGCCATGATGCCTTTGGCAGTGGTCTCACGCATACGGGTTTCATCGACGAACATCAATCGGACCTGATCGACGGCTGAATGGGGTCTCATCGAATTGCGAAGGCTATGATCTACGATAAACCAAGATTTTTACCCGGCGGCGACCGCTACTTGTTGGTGGAATTCGGCGACGAGATGAATCTGGAGCTGAATTTCATGGGGCAGAGCCTCGCCCAGGCGGTCGCCGACAACGGGATCGGGGGCGTGATCGAGACCGCGCCATGCTTCGCCTCGATGCTGGTCCACTATGAACCGGAAGAGATTTCGTTCCGCGACCTGGAGACCGAGTTGATGGGTCTGGTCGGGGCGCTGGGACCGGCGGAGGACATCGAGCTCGACAGCCGTCTGTTCTACTTTCCGGCCGTCTATTGCGATCCCTGGACCAAGGGCGCGGTCGACGATTACCGGGCGAAAATCGCCGACAAGGAGCCCGACCCCGAATTCGTGGCCCGGCTCAATGGCCTCAAGGACGTCGACCAGTTCGTGCGGGTTCACTCGGGCACCGAATATTGGGTCGCGTCATTGGGGTTCTGGCCGGGCTTGCCGTTTATGATGGCACTCGATCCCCGCTGCAGGCTGACGGCGCCGAAATACAATCCGCCCCGCACATGGACGCCCAAGGGGACGGTGGGAATGGGGGGCGCATCGACCTGCATATATCCGGTCGCCACGCCGGGCGGCTATCAGATCTTCGGGCGGACGCCAGTTCCCATTTGGGACACCGAAAAGCGCTTTCCGCAGTTCGAAACCTCGATATGCCTGTTCCGGCCAGGCGACCGGGTGAAGTTCGTGCCGTGCGACCTCGATCTCTACCAGCATGTCGAGGCCCAGGTGGCCGACGGCAGCTACCAATACAACGTGGTCGAGTACCAAAAATTCTCGGTGCGGAATTACCAGGCCTGGGTCGACGAGCTCGACGCCGGCGCGCGGTTTTGAGGTCATTTGATGATCGAGGTCGTCAAGCAAGGTCTGGAGACGTCGGTTCAGGACTGGCCGGGACGGCTAGGCTATTGGAACCAGGGATTTCCGCCGTCGGGCCCGATGGACAGTTGGTCCTTCCGGCTGGCCAATGTGCTGGTCGGCAACGAGCCGGGCGCGGCCGGCCTGGAATGCCAATATGTCGGGCCGACATTGAAATTTCGGCGGGGCGGTGTGATCGCGGTCACCGGCGCCGATATGCAGCCCAAGCTCGATGGTACGGCCATTCCGATGTGGGAGAGCGTGGCGGTGACGCACGGCCAGACCCTCGAATTGTCCTTCGCCAAGACGGGAGCGCGCGGCTATATCGCGGTTGCGGGCGCCGTTGCGACCGAACCCTGGCTCGGGTCCCGTTCGACCTTCCACAAGGCCGGCGTTGGGGGAATGGACGGCCACGCCCTCCAAGCCGGGCAGGTGGTGCCGGTCGGCGAGGGCAACGGCGCGGTGGGGCGTAAAATCAAGGACGGCGCCAAGCCCATAATTCCGGCCGACAGGCGCTGGTCGATCGAAGTGGTGGCGGGCCCCAATGACGATTGGATCGACGCGGCGGGGCACCGGCGGTTCCTGAACAGCGACTGGAAGTTGTCGTCGAAGAGCGACCGCACCGGCTTCCGATTGGATGGCCCCGACTGGACCTTCACGGCCAAGGCCACGAACAAGGCGCCGGAGCACGGCTCCGAACCTTCGAACATCATCGATCAGGGCTATCCCTGCGGCGCCATCAACCTGGCCGGGCAGACGCCGATCATTCTGCTCAATGATGGACCCAGCATGGGTGGGTTCATCAATCCCTACACCGTGCCGTGGGGCGCGTTTTGGAAGCTCGGGCAGTCCAAACCGGGCGACATCTTCCGGTTCAAGACGGTCAGCGTCGAGGAGGCTCAGGCCTTGGCGCACGAACTTCGCGAAATTTGCAGCGAGCGGTCGGTCGTGACGTAAATGCCGGCAGGCCCTAGGGGGGACGGACATGGCGGAAGAAGTGCGCACTCGGACGGCAGGCAATATGTGGAAAGTGCTGGTCAAGCAGGGCGACCAGGTGTCCAAGGGCGACCCCTTGTTCATCATGGAGGTGATGAAGATGGAAGTGCCACATGAGGCGCCCATCGACGGCACGGTCACGGCGGTAAAGGTGCAAGAGGGGCAGGAAGGTCTCGATGCCGACGTGGTGGCGGTCGTGATCGAATAGGGGGATGCTGGCGGCAGGCGCCTGCCG
>CAYVYD010000079.1:0-10003 GCA_964454415.1 uncultured Hyphomicrobiaceae bacterium
ACGGCGCCGGCGCCGTCTCCACCTTCATGGGGCTGACCATCCTGGCCGGTCTCGCGCTCCAATGGCCACTGGGCGGGCTGTCGGATCGGTTCGACCGGCGCAAGGTGCTGGTGATGATCGCCGCCGCCTCGGCGGCGCTGGCCGCGGCGATCGTGGCGTTCGGCGGTGAGGGCCTCGCCTATCTGCTGCTTCTGGGAATGGCCTATGGCGGCGCCTCCTTCACCATCTACGGCCTCGCCGTGGCCCACGCCAACGACCACCTCGCGCCCAGTCAAATGGTGCCCGCCAGCGCCGGCCTGCTGATCGCCTATGGGGCGGGCGCGGTGTCGGGTCCGGCGATCGGCGCCGCCGCCATGACGCTGACGGGCGCGCCGGGCCTGTTCGGATGGATCGCCCTCGTGTTGGCGGCGCTGGCGCTGTTCGGGCTGCGGCGGATGTATGTGAGCCCGCCGGTGCCGGCCGAGGAGCAGATCCCCTATATGGCGGTGCCGCGCACCTCGCCGGTGATCGGCCGGCTCGACCCCCGCGCCGAGCCGGAAGAGGGGCCGGCCGGCGCGCCCTGACGGCGTGGGTTTTCCAAGTGATTCCCCGCCGCGCGGCGCGGTACACGATCATTCGGGATTGTGGAAGCCGCCGGCGCCTCGCGCCGGAAAGGGACGGGTGTCAGCGCCGCGCGATGGCGATGTCGCGCAGCACGTTGGCCTCCATCTCCATGTCCTCGAGACGGCTCTTCAACACGTCGCCGATGCTGATCATGCCGATGATCCGGCCCTGATCGACGACCGGAAGATGGCGGATGCGCAGCCGCGTCATCTTCGCCATCAAGTCCTTGACGCCGTCGCGCGGCGTGCAGGTCTTCACCTGCCGCGTCATCAGATCCGACACCGTCATCTCGAGCACCTCGACCCCATGGTCGGCGATGCCGCGGACCACGTCGCGCTCGGAGATGATGCCCATCATGGTCTCGCCGTCGCCGCTGACGATGACGGCGCCGATGCCTTCGTTTTTCAGGCGGTGCGCCAGCGTGTCGATCCTCTCATAGGGCCGCGCCGTGATGACGCCGTCCCGCTTGCCGCGCAGAATATCTCTGACTCTCATGCTCTGGCTCCTCCCCGAGAACGCTCTCTCGTTTCCGACCGCCTGTCATCGCTCTGGCCCGTTCGATCCCTTGGGACCGGTCCGCACCGGCTAAACCCCCGTAGCTTCGATTCGTTCCGCCGACGCGGCGCCGTGGCGCATCGCATCGCGAACCCCGATGGGTAAGAAGTCCCGGCGCGGCCGACGTCCCGCCGGACGCGCCGGGCCACCCCAGGATCGGGCAACCGGCTCCAAAAGTGAATTTGAAAAAACTTTTATGAAGGATAAGAAAAACTAAAGGCCAGCGAAACCGGCCGCCCGCTCACCGCGCCTTGACCCGCGTCATCAGCGCCAGCCCGAGCCCAAGGAAGGCGAGGATCACCGCCACCCCCGCCCGCTGGCTCGCCGCCACGCCGGTCGCCACCGCGATCAGCAGCGGCGCGAGGAAGGCGGTGATCTTGCCAGAGAAGGCGAACAGGCCGAAATACTGCGTCATCCTGGCCGGCGGCGCGAGGCGGGCGAGCAGGCTGCGGCTGGCTGCCTGCAGCGGCCCCGCCAGCAGCCCGATCAGCAGCGCGAAGCCGAGATAGGCGCGCTCGCCGGGGCTCGAGAAGGCCGCGCCGCCGGCCGCCTTCGGCGCGACCTCGAGGGCGAAGAGCACGTGGGTCCCGTCGATCGAGACGATGCCGAGCGCGGCCAGCAGCAGGCCGCAAAGCGCGCCCTCGATCACCCGCTTGGCGCCGATCCGGTCGTCGATCACCCCGCCGGCGAGCGCGCCCGCCGCCCCCGTCACGGTGAGCAGGATGCCGAACAGGCCGAGCTCGAAGGAGCGCCAGCCGAACAGGCCGGCGCCGTAGATGCCGCCGAAGGCGAAGATCGCGGCCAACCCGTCCGCATAGGCCATGCGCGCCAGCAGGAAGACGGCGACCGGCGGCAGGTGGGCGATCTCCCGGATCGTTCCCCACAATTCCGATATGCCCCTCGCGACCGCGCCGGCGGCGGGTCTGGCGGACGCGCGGTCGGGCGTGAAGGCGAAGAACGGGAGCACGAAGAGGCCGTACCACAGCGCCGAGAACGGTCCGGAGAAGCGGTCGCCGGCGCGCGTCCCGCCATCGCCGAACGGCGGATCGAGGCCCAGCATGGTCTTGCCCGTCGCCGGATCGGCGACGACGAGGCCCAGCATGACCAGGAGGCTCGTGAGCCCGCCGAGGTAACCCAGCGCCCAGCCGGTGCCGCTCAGCCGCCCGAGGCTCCGCTCCGGGACGAGCCGCGGCATCATCGCGTTGGTGAAGATGGTGGCGAACTCGGCCGCGACCGTGGCCAGCACGAAGGCGGCGCCGGTGGCGAGGAGCACCGGCGCATCCGCGCCCGGCACCGCGACCCACAGCGCCGCGAGCGCCGCCATCAGCAGGACCGAGAACGCCGCGACCCAGGGCTTGCGCCGGCCGGTGGCATCGGCGACGGCGCCGAGCACGGGACCGGTGAGCGCGACGAGGAGCCCGCCCGCCGCCGCCAGATAGCCCCATAGCGCCTGGCCCCGGACCGGATCGCCGACCACGGCGGTGGCGAAATAGGGCGCGAAGATGAAGGTGAGGATCAGGGTATAGAAGGGCTGCGCCGCCCAATCGAACAGCACCCAGCCGGCGAGCCCCCTGAAGGGGACGGGCACCGCCGAGACGCGCGTCCGGTGCGCGGATCGCAAGGCCTCCGCCATTGCCCTAATCGGCCACGAGTTCGCGCAGATGGGCGGCGGCGACGGTGAGCCGCGAAAGGGTGAGCTCGCCGCCTTCCAGGATCTCCTGGATGCGCCGGCGCGCCCGCTCGGCGTCCGCGCCCTTGGCCGCGCGCCAGGCCTCGAAATCCGCCTCGCCCTTGTTACCCGCGGTCATCGCCGCGCGGGTCAGCGCCCGGGCGATATCGGCGAAGGCCGAGACCGTGTTGTTGATCGCGAGCCGGTCGAAGTAGTCGTCCGCCTCCAAATGGTCGCAGGCGAAGCGCAGCTCGTCGATGCGGAACAGGGCGGTCACCCCGGCGAAGACGGGCGCGACCTCGCCGACCGTCTTTTTCATCGAATCGGCGACCAGGATGATGTCGGAGCCTTCCGCCAGATAGGGAAGCAGGCCAAGCCGCTCGCACAGCTCCGGCGGCACGCCCCGATCGGCGAAACGGGTCTGCGCCGCCTCCAGCCGTTCGCGCTGACGGGGGGTGAGGATCTTCGGCGTCAGCTTGGCGACCGCGGCGATTTCCTTGGCGTAATGGCCGATCGCCCGCGACAGGCCGCCGGTCAAATCCGCGTGCCGCAGGAACCATCCGGTCTGCTGGCGCACCACGTTCTGGACGCGCTGATAGAGCCCGAGCTGAAAATCGCCGCCGATCCTGCCGTCGAGCCGGCCGATCTCGCCGCACAGCGCCTCGATGTCGAACACGCCCCGCGCCGCTGTGAAGGCGAGCACGATGGCCTCGGCGCCATGGCCGGTCTCGTCCTTGAGGCGCGTCACCGCGGTCGAGCCGCCGCGGTTGATGAGGTTGTTGACCAGCCGCGTGGCGATGATCTCGCGGCGCAGCCGGTGGGTCTTGATCTCCTCGGGGAACCGCTGCTGGAGCGTCGGCGGGAAATAGCCCATCAGCTCGCCCTCGAAATAGGGATCGTCGGGCACGCTGGAGGCGATCAGCTCGTTGTAGAGGTCGAGCTTGGAATAGGCGAGCAGGACGGCGAGCTCGGGCCGGGTGAGCGGCTCGCCCTGGGCCTGGCGCTCGGCGAGCGCGCCGTCGTCGGGCAGATATTCGACCGCGCGGGAGAGCAGGCCCGAGCGCTCCAAATCGCGCATCAGGCGGGTCTGGAAGCCGAAATCGGCGAAGCCGCGGCGCCGCCCCAGCGACAGCGCCAGGCTTTGGAGATAGTTGTTGCGCAGGCAGGCCGCCGCCACCTCGCCGGTCATCTCCGCGAGCAGCCGGTTGCGGCCGGGAAGGTCGAGCTTGCCCGCCTCCATGGCCCGGCCCAGCGCGATCTTGATGTTGACCTCGAGGTCGGAGGAGTTGACGCCGGCGGAGTTGTCGATGGCGTCGGTGTTGACGCGCCCGCCCGCCCGCGCGAAGGCGATCCGCGCCCGCTGGGTCATGGCGAGGTTGGCGCCCTCGCCGACCACCTTGACGGCGTGCTGGTCCGCGGTGATCCGCACCCCGTCATTGGCGCGGTCCCCGGTCTCCTCGTCCGATTCGCCCGCAGCCTTCACATAGGTACCGATGCCGCCGAACCACATCAGGTCCGCCGGCGTCCCGAGCAGCGCCTTGAGCAGCTCGTTAGGGGTGGCGGTCGAGGCCTCGAGCCCGGTCATCGCCTTGATCTCGTCGGTCAACGCGATCGCCTTGGCCGAGCGGCTGAAGACGCCGCCGCCCTTGCCGATCAGCGCCTTGGAATAGTCCTGCCAGGAGGAGCGCGCTAGGCCGAACAGCCGCTTGCGCTCGGCCCAACTCTTCTCGGCGTCGGGGTCGGGGTCGATGAAGATGTCGCGGTGGTCGAAGGCCGCCAGCAGCTTGATCCGTTTCGACAGCAGCATGCCGTTGCCGAACACGTCGCCCGACATGTCGCCGACGCCGATCACCGTGAAGGGGGTGGTCTGGATGTCGGTGTCCATCTCGCGGAAGTGGCGCTTGACCGCCTCCCAAGCGCCGCGCGCGGTGATTCCCATCTTCTTGTGGTCGTAGCCGGCCGAGCCCCCCGAGGCGAAGGCGTCCCCCAGCCAGAAGCCGCGGGCGGCCGATATCTCGTTGGCGGTGTCGGAGAGCGCCGCGGTGCCCTTGTCGGCGGCCACCACCAGATAGGGATCGTCGCCGTCGCGGCGGACCACGTCGCCGGGCGGCGCCACCTTCCCCTCCACTAGATTGTCGGTGAGCTCCAAGAGCGCGTTGACGAAGATCCGGTAGGCGGCGACCCCCTCGGCCATGACCTCCTCGCGCGAGCCCCCCTCGGGCAGCCATTTGGGGACGAAGCCGCCCTTCGAGCCGGTTGGCACGATCACCGTGTTCTTGACCTGCTGGGCCTTGGCCAGCCCCAGAACCTCGGTGCGGAAGTCCTGATGCCGGTCGGACCAGCGCAGGCCGCCGCGGGCGATCCGCCCGCCGCGCAGATGGATGCCCTCGAGCCGCGGCGAGGAGACGAAGATCTCGGCGAAGGGGCGGGGATCGGGCGCGGCCTCGATCCGCGCGCTGTCGAACTTGAAGGAGATGACTGGCGGCCAGGCCGCCTCGCCGCCGCGGTAGAAATTGGTCCGCAAGGTGTTGAGGACGAGATTGAGGAAGCGGCGGACGATGCGGTCCTCGTCGAGGCTCGGGATCGCTTCGAGCGCGGTCTCGATCCCGGCGACCAGCTCTTCCTCGCGCTTTTTGCCCTTGGCCCCGGACGTTTGGCGCGCCGGATCGAAGCGGAGCCGGAACAGCTCGATCAGATTGCCGGCGATGCCGGCGTGGCGGATCAGCGTGTCGGAAAGATAGGCCTGGCCGTAGGGCGCGCGGATCTGCCGCAGATAGGAGCCGTAGGCGCGCATCACCGCGGCCTCGCGCCAGCTCATGCCGGCCTTCAGCACCAGGCGGTTGTAGTGGTCGTTGGCGGCCTCGTTCCGCCAGACCGCGAGGAAGGCGTCCTCGAGGCGCGCCTTGTGCTCCTCCAGCCGCAGCGCCTCGCCGTCCTGGGTCTGCACCATCATGTGGTGCAGCGAGACCGCCAGGTCGTCCTCGCCGCCCTCGGCGCCGACGCCCCGGGGATGGATCATGTAGGAGCTCTCGTCGATCACCGCGAAGCCCAGATTCTCGAAGATCGGCACGCGCCGGGAGAGCGGGATCGAGCCCTCGAGGTTGTAGAGCGTGACGCGGACGGTCCGGGGCGAGGACACGCCGCGGTTGAAGAAATCGATCGCCACCGGATGTTGCGCGCTGAGCCCTTCGATGTGGGAGATGTCGGCGAGCACGCGCTCGACCGTGACCGATTCCTGGTAGGCCGCCGGGAAGGCGGCGCGGTAGGCCGCCCACAGCCGCGCCGCCTCGGCGCCTTGCCGATCGCGCTTGAGCCGCCGCTCGAGCCGGTCGGACCAGGTGCGGATGATCGCGGTGATCTCCTCCTCGAGGAAGGCCCGCTCGCGCACCGGCGTGGCGCCCTCGTAGCGGCCGACGATGTAGTGGATGCGCACCAGCGCGCCCTCGGGAAAGAACGGGTAGCAGGCCGAGATGCGGCCGCGGTAGGTCTCGGCGAGAAAGGCGCCGATGCGGGCCTGGCGGTCGGTGGAGAAGCGGTTGCGCGGCACGTAGACGATGACCGAGACGAAGCGGTCGAACTCGTCCACCCGCGAGAGCACGGCGACGCGCGGGCGCAGCTCAAGCTCGCGCACGGCGAGCGCGAACCCGTAGAGCTGGCCCGTCTCGATCTGGAACAGCTCGTCGCGGGGGTAGGTCTCGAGCACGTTGAGCAGCGCCTTGCCCGCCTGGCCGTCCGGCGCGAAGCCCGACCGGCGCCGCACCGTGTCGACCTTGTGGCGGATCACCGGAATCGAGGTGACCGATTTGGTGTAGGCAGACGAGGTGAACAGGCCGACGATGCGCAGCTCGCCCGAGAAATCGCCGCTCTCGCCATAGATCTTGACGCCCACATAGTCCATGTGGGCGCGCCGGTGGACCCGCGAGATCACGTTGGCCTTGGTGATGATCAGCGGCTCGCCCGAGAGCAGGAAATCGCGGATCTCGGGCGTCATGCGCACCATCTCGCGGCCGCGCCGCAGCACGCGGACCTCCTCGTCGCGCAGGACGCCGAGGCCGGAGCCCTCGACCGGCTGGAGCCGGCCGCGCTGGGCGCCGCCGACGAAGGCGAGCGCCACCATGCCGAGGAAAGTGAAGTTCTTGTCCGCCAGCCAGCGCAGAAACTGGATCGCCTCGGCGAGCGCGTCGACGGCGACCGGCGGCGGGGTGGTGGTGTAGGCGGAGATCGCGCGCTCCAGGCGCTTCACCATCGGCCGCCAATCGGCGACCACGATGCGCACCTCGCCCAGTATGCCGCCGACGGTGCGGGCGAGCTCCCCGGGATCGCCCATCGCCTCGTGGACCGCCAGATGGATCTGGATGAAGCTCTCGCGCCCGTAGCGCCCATCGCCGTCGCGCTCGCCCCCGTCGCGCTCGCTTGGCCGCCTGACGCCGACGATCTTGCGCGCGCGGTCGCGCTCGACCAGCAGAACGGGGTGGCTCACGAGCTGGACCTCATAGCCGCGCTCGAGGATCTCGCCCATCACCGAATCGACCAGAAACGGCATGTCGTCGTTGACGACCTGGAGGACGGTGACCGGCGCCCCGCCGGTGGTCTCGGGCCCGGCGGTGAAGGCGCGCACCTTGTGCTCGCCCCGCGGGCGGCGCTGGGCGAACACGAAGCCGGAGACGGCGAGCGCGGCGAGCCCCTCGGGGGTGAGGCCCACGAGCTCGCTTTCGTCAACTTCGGAGAGAAAAATTTCCGCGAATCCGGTCAGCGCCTGTTCCGAGGACGCGGTTTTGCGGATAATGTCGCTCGCCCGCTTGAGACGGCTCGCGTGACCGCTGTCGGCCGCTAACGCCATGGTTCGCCCCGGTCTCCGGTGGTCCGCCCCATCAATGCGCCGGCGACGCGCTTGCGGGCGAGAGTGGCGCGGCGTCCTCGCATTGACAAGCGAAATTCCGGTGACGGCCGGCCATGCGCCGGCACCCTATGGAGGAGGCGCCCATGAGCGCGACGTTGAAGCCAACCGCCCTCGACATCAACCCCCTATCCGAGCTCGACGACGACCTCGAGGCCTATTTCGCGACCTGCCGGGAGAAGCTCGGCTTCGTGCCCAACGTGCTCCTGGCCTACGCCTTCGACAACGCCAAGCTGCGCGCCTTCATCGACATGGCCAACGACCTGATGCAGGGCGAGAGCGGGCTCTCCAAGCTGGAGCGCGAGATGATCGCCACCGCGGTGAGCGCAGTCAATCACTGCCACTACTGCCTCGCCGCCCACGGCGCCGGCGTGCGCTTCCGCTCGGGCGACCCCGAGCTCGGCGAGGCGATGGCGCAGAACTACCGCGCCGCCCGCCTCGAGCCCCGGCAGAAGGCGATGCTCGACTTCGCCGTCAAGCTGACCATGCGCCCGGCCGAGATCGAGGAGGCCGACCGCGCCGGCCTGCGCGAGGCGGGCTTTTCCGAGCGCGACATCTGGGACATCGCCGCCGTCGCCGGCTTCTACAACATGTCGAACCGGCTGGCCTCGGCCGTCGACATGCAGCCCAACGCCGAATATCACTACATGGCGCGGGAGAAGGATAACGGCTCGCGGCAAAGCGGCAATTGAATCCGAATGCACGGCAGCCTAGGGTATCCGGCGTGTTCGATCGGCCCGATACGGCCGGCCACACCGTGCGCGTGGCGTCAATTCGTGCGGAGGGGCAGCCGATTTTCCTCGATTACTTTGCATTGGCCGTGCTGGTGTTCGTCGCCGTCACGCTGTTCTACGCCATCATCGCCATCCACGACATTCCCTACGAGATCGCCAAGCACCGCGATCATCCCCATCAGGACGCGATCCACGTCGCCGGCTGGGTCAGCCTGTTCACGCTGCACGCCATTTGGCCGTTTCTTTGGATCTGGGCGACGCTCTACCGGCCCGATCGCGGGTGGGGAATTCAGCGGCAAGAGCCGGAGGTGCAAGACGACGTCGCCGCCTCGCTCAAGCAGTTGGAAGACCGTATAGCCCAGCTCGAACGGCGGCGGCGTGTTGGGAAAAAGGCAAAAGACGACGTCGCCGCCTCCCCCAACCTGCCCGAGGACCGGATTGCTCGGCTCGAACGGCGGCGGCGTGGAAGGGCGAAGACCTGATGGAACTCCTCCTCATGCTCACCTACACGGCGCTATGCTATGCGACCTTCAAGGTGTTCAAGATTCCTGTCAACAAATGGACCGTGCCGACCGCCGTGCTCGGCGGATTCGTCCTGATCGGCGGGCTGGTCCTGCTGATGAGCTACAATCATCCCTTCAGCGACCAGGCCCGCATCTATTTCACCGCCACGCCCGTCATCCCGACCGTGCGTGGAACGGTGATCGAGGTGCCGGTGACGCCCAACGCGCCCTTGAAGAGGGGCGATGTGCTGTTTCGGATCGATCCGCGTCCCTATGACTACGCGGTCCAGCAAAAGCGGGCCGCGTTGGCCGAGGCCGAGCAGGACGTTCTCGAGCTCAAGGCGGCGCTCGAGGCGGCCAATTCAGCCGTCGCCGAAGCCGAGGCGTCGCGGAACCGCGCCAAGCAATCCTTCGAGCGGGCCCGCGCGGCGAACGAAATCGCCAGGCGCGATGGGCGGGCCGGACCGATCAGCGAGCTCGAGCTAGAAAACCGGCATGGTCTTTACCTCGGCGCCGATGCCGCCGTTATCACGGCTCAGGCACGCGCAAAACAGGCCCGGCTCGCCTACGAGGCCGAAATCGGCGGCGTCAACCCGACCGTGGCGCGGCTGCGGGCCGAGCTTAAGCAGGCCGAGTACGAGCTCTCCGAAACCGTCGTCCGCGCGCCCGGAGCCGGCTATGTGACCCAGGTCTTCCTGAGGCCGGGAATGCTGGCGACGCCCATGCCCTTACGGCCCGTGTTGGTGTTCATCAACGAGGACGACAGGGTGCTTGGCGCCGCCTTCATCCAGAATTCGCTGCAACGCGTGCAGCCCGGCGACGAGGCGGAGATCGCCTTCAAGGCCGTGCCCGGCCGCATCTTCAAGGGCCGGGTCAAAGCCGTCATCGATGTTATGGCGCAAGGCCAGCTTCAGCCGACGGGGGAGCTGATAGACCCGGAGATGCGCCAATCCCCTGGCCGAACACTGGCGGAGATTGAAATACTAGACGACATCTCCCCCTATCAATTGCCCGGGGGCGTGACCGCGGAAGTGGCGGTCTA
>CAYVYD010000080.1:0-9991 GCA_964454415.1 uncultured Hyphomicrobiaceae bacterium
TCCAAAGCGCTTTCACGCCGCGCGGGTTACCGACGCGCGGCTGGTTGTTGGGGCTGTCGCCGGCCCGATTTAGATGAGGCCCCCATGCGCCATCAAGAGGCACCCTTAAGGCGGACCGCCTCACTCGCCGGCGGGTCGCCCCTTCCGCTCCGCGTCGTCCGGCCCGCGGTGCGCGCGCGCCTGGGCCTTGCGCCGCTTCAAATTGGCCTTGAGCGCCGCCGCCAGCCGCGCCTTACGGCGCGCGGCGGCCTCGGCCTTGGTCGCATTGGGTCCGTCCCTTCCCATGTCTCCCGACAGCTTCGCGCGGAAGCTCCGCTTTGTCACGCGTCAAAACAAGGACGGCTTGCGCCGCTATCGCCGCTATGGCACCTTCGCGCCGCTCGGTTTCGGCCGTTTCGCACGGGTCCGGCCGCCGTCATCGCCCACGTAGCTCAGGGGTAGAGCACTCCCTTGGTAAGGGAGAGGTCGAGTGTTCAAATCACTCCGTGGGCACCATTCTCCCGAACCTCTGCTCCCCGCCCGGTCTGCCTCGCGCTTTGCCGCGCCGGCGCGATCGTGTAAGACTCCCGCCCAAAGTAATATGCGGCGTGAGACCCGGACCGGCTCCGGCGGCGTGCCGCGTGTCAACGCGTAAAGGCCCGGCAAGCGCCATGGTATCGGTGTCCCTTTTGAGTGAGGCTGAGAAGTCGCTGCTGGCGAAGGTCGCCGCCGAGCCGCAGTCCGTCGGCTCGTTGCCGCCGGCCGAGGCCGCCCTCCTCATCGACCGCAACATGATGGAGGAGGTGATGGGCCATTACGTGATCACCCCCAAGGGCCAGCTCGAGCTCCACCGCCACATCTACCGCCGCTTCTCCTCGCGCGAGGCCAGGCGCGGCCGGGCGGAGGGCGGGCTCGGCGCGCGGCCGGGCGCCTTCTCCAGCGCGCAAAGCGCCGCATTGCGCTCGTTCTGGACGTGGCTGCGGGGCGCGGGCGGCGGCCCCGGCGACGAAACCCGCTAGGCGCGCGCTGCGCAACGCCGTTCCCCGCTCGAGCCGCCATGCCCGCCGACGCCGCCCATACCAGCCTGTGGCTGAGCTTCGACGTCCTCTTCGCCGCCGCCCTGGTGATCGGCATGGGGCTCGAATTCGCCATGCCGCTCTCCTTCATGCCGCCGCTGCGCCCCATCGTGCTGCGGATCGGCGCCACCGCCGCGATCGCCCTGGGACTTTTCCTGATCGTCGCCGCGCGCCGCCAGCTCGCGCGCGCCGGCCAATCCGCCAAGCCCAGCGTGCCCACCACCGAGCTCGTCGAGGAGGGCGCCTTCGCGGTGTCGCGCAATCCGGTCTATTTGGGGGGCGTGCTGCTGCTCGCAGGCCTGGCGATGGCGCTCGATGCGCCCTGGCTGGTGCCGGCGGCGGTCGCGCTGGCGCTGGCCGCCAACTACCTTCTGATCGTGCCCGAGGAGCGTTACCTGGCGGTGCGCTTCAAGGCGCGTTACGGGGATTATTGCGAGCGCGTGCGCCGCTGGTTCTAGGCCATCCTGGCCGCCGCGCCCTAGAGCGCCGCCTTTTGCCAGTCGCGGCTTTCCATCCTGTTGACCGCGATCACCGCCTGGGTGCGGCTGTCGACGCCGAGCTTCTGCAGGATCGCCGAGACGTGCGCCTTGACGGTTGCCTCCGAGACGCCGAGCTGATAGGCGATCTGCTTGTTGAGCAACCCTTCGCTCAACATGTTCAAAACGCGCACCTGCTGCGGCGTCAGCGTCGCCAGGCGCGCGGCCAGATCGGCGGTCTCGTCCTCTTCCTGCTCCAGCGCCTCGAGCTCGGGCGGCGTCCAGATCTCGCCCTTGACCAACGCCTTGACCGCGTCGCGGATCGCGTCCGCCGGCAGCGATTTCGGAATGAAGCCGGCGACGCCGAGCTCCAGGCAGTTTTTCATCGTCGCCTGGTCCTCCTGGGGCGAGACCGCCACCAGCCGCGCATGGGGATAGCGCGCGCGCAGGCGCATCAGCGCCGCGAAGCCCTGGGGGCCCGGCATGGTGAGTCCGAACAGCACCAGCGTCCCGTCCGATTTCTTGTCCAGCAGGGCCGTCAGCTCGTCCAGCGTGGTCGCTTCCACCACGTGCCCAGCGGCGAAGCAGCCGCACAGGGCGCTGCGCAGGGCTTCCCTGTAGAGTGGGTGATCATCGACGACGACGATTCGTTGAGCGGTCATATGATCTTGCTTCGTGCGACGTCCTTGTTGAACTTTCTTGCGTTCCGCCGCCGCCGGCGCGCAATCATCATAAAGTGCATTCCCCGCCGGGGCCAACGCAGCCGCTCCGTACTCACCGCGATCCACCATCGTTCACCCTCGACTCCACCGCCTTACGAACACCTTGCATGAAAAATAGCAAATTTGGAATGTATTTGCACCTGCCTTTATCGGTTTGTCAATTTCAAGATGTCTTTTCGGCCGCGGCCGCGCCCTCCGGCGCATCGTCGCTTGGCGCGATTGCCGGGCCCGACTAGACTTGCCGGCCACGGGGTGCAAAGGAAGTGGGGCGCGGCGCGCGGCCGCGCGGTAAAGGCGGCAAAACGATGATCGAGAAGGAGCAACGGCCCGCCCATTGGCGCGAGACCCGTCGCTTGATGGCGGCGGTCGTGGTAGCGCTGGGTGGAGCCATTTTCCTGCTGGCGCTGACCAGCGGTCTGCTCGATGCCGTCACCGTCCTCAACTTTCCCCTGGGTTTCTACGCCACGGCGCAGGGCGTCCTGATCGCCCTGGTCGTCGTCGCCTATTGGTTCGCCGGGCGCCAGGAGCGCCTCGACCGCCGCCACGGCGCCATGGAAGACATGTGAGGCGACGGTAATGGCGATCGAGACCCAATACCGGCCGCTGCCACCGCGCATCGGCACCTATTACGCGATCTTCTCCAGCGCCTTCGTCGCGTTGGTCCTGCTGCTGCTGATCCTCGAGCAGCTCGGCGCCCGCAAATTGTGGCTCAGTCACGTGATGATGGTGGTTCCGGTCGTCTGCTATCTCGGCGTGGCGCTCGCCACCCGCAGCCTGGACATCCACGTCTTCGCCACCGCCAGCCGCCGGGTGCCGGCGCTGTTCGGCGGTCTCGGCATGGCGGCGGGCTCGATCGGCGCCATCGGTTTCTTCGCCCTCACCGGCGCGCTCTACCTGATCGGCTTCGACGCCCTGAGCATCGGTCTCGGCATGATCGCCGGTCTGCTCGCGGCCTCGGTCCTGTTTCTCCCCTTCATCCGCAAATCGGGCGCATTCACGCTGGCCGCCTTCCTGCATCAGCGCTTCGCGTCGGCGCCCTTGGGCGCGCTCGCCGCGCTCTTCACCGTTCCACCGCTCATCCTGCTGATGGTCGCCGAGCTTCAGCTCGGCGCCTTCGTCGCCTCGCTGTTCGCCTCGGTCAGTTACGACATGGCGATCGTGATCGGCGCGGGCATCGTCGTCGCCACGGCGGCGGCCGGCGGCCTGCGGTCCCTGATCTGGACCCAGTCAACCCAGTACATCGTCATGATCGCGGGCTTTCTCACCCCGCTCATCATCGTCTCGGTGATGGTCACCAACCTGCCGCTTCCGCAATTCACCTATGGCGAGCTGTTCGAGCGCATCGCCACCCTCGAGCTCGCCACCGGCATCGGCTCGGCCACTCCCGAGGGACTTCTGGCGCTGCCGGGCCAGGGCCAAGAGGCGCTGACCAAGCCGTTACTCCAAGGCTTCGGCGCGATCGGCCGCCTCGACTTCGTTCTGCTGAGCCTGTGCGTTCTGGCCGGCATCGCTTCCCTGCCGAGCCTCGTCATGCGCGCCTCCGCCGCCCCCAGCGCCTTCGAGACGCGCCACACCGCCGCCTGGGGCTGCCTGTTCCTTTGCCTGTTCCTGATCTCCGTGCCCGCCTACGCCACCTTCACCCGGTTTCTCGCGCTGCAGGACGTGGCGGGCAGCGCCGTCTCGCAGCTGCCCGACTGGATCGCCCGCCTGCACGACGCGGGCCTTGCCGAGTTCTCCGACGCCAATGGCGACGGCGTGATCGGGGCTGCCGAGCTGCTGGTCTCGCGCGACGGCGTTACCCTCTCCCTGCCGATCATCGCCGATCTGCCCTTCATCATCATCGTGCTGGTGGCCGTTGGCGGCGTCGCGGCGGCGTTGGCGGCGGCGGCCTCCCATGCGCTCGCGCTGGGTCAGACCTTCGGCGAGGACCTCTACCGCGGCATCGCGCACCCCTCGGCCAGCCCGAGCCGCCGGCAGGTGACGGCGCGTCTGGGCTGCGTTTTGGCCGCCGCGCTCGCCGCCTGGGCCGCGATGGCCTTCGAGCTCGACGCCCTGCGCGCGTTCGCCTGGGCGCTATCGCTCTCGGCCGCCACCTTCTTTCCGGCCCTGGTCCTCTCGATTTGGTGGGACCGCGCGACGAGCCTCGGCGTCATGGCCGGAATGGCCGCGGGCTTCGCCGTGACGCTGGCCCACATCGTGCTCGCCGAAGCCCTGGGGCAAGGCTCCCTTCTCGGTCTGAACAGCGTGCTGGCCGGCGTGCTCGGCGCCCCGGCCGCGGCCCTCGTCATGCTGGCCGTCGGCCTCCTTCACGGCCGCCAATCCACTGGCGCCGCGGCCTATCTCGACGAGTTGCGGGACCCCAGCGGCGCCGCCCTATACGACCGCGCCGTACGCGCCGCGGCGAAACGGCGGACGGCCTGAATGCTGAACGACGCCACCTCCTCCCCCGGCCGCCGCGAGCTTTATCCGGCCCTCAAGCCCGCCCGCAGCGGCGAGCTCCAGGTCTCGCCCCGTCACACCATCTATTACGAGGAGTGCGGCAATCCCCAAGGCCGGCCCGTGGCCGTCGTCCATGGCGGACCGGGCGGCGGCACCAACGGCCTGATGCGCCGCTACCACGACCCCGAGATCTACCGCATCATCCTGTTCGACCAGCGCGGCTGCGGCCGCTCCACGCCAAACGCCTGTCTCGAGGAGAACACGACCTGGGACCTGGTCGACGACATGGAGCGGTTGCGCGAGCATCTCGGCGTCGAGCGCTGGCAATTGTTCGGCGGCTCGTGGGGCTCGACCCTGTCGCTCGCCTATGCCGAAACCCACCCCGAGCGCGTGCTCGAGCTCGTCCTGCGCGGCATCTTCCTGTTGCGCCGCGCCGAGATCGCCTGGTTCTACCAGGACGGATGCAGCTGGATCTATCCCGACGCCTTCGAGGAGTATCAGCGCCCCGTTCCCGAGGCCGAGCGCGGCGACATGGTCGCCGCCTATTACAAGCGCCTTACCGACGACGATCCCAAGGTCCGGCTCGAGGCGGCCAAGGCCTGGAGCGTCTGGGAGGGGAGCACGCTGGCGCTCTACCAGGACGATGGCCGCATCCAGCGCTTCGCCTCGGACGCCTACGCGCTCGCCTTCGCCCGCATCGAGTGCCACTACTTCATCAACGGCGGCTTCCTGAAGCACGACGATCAGCTCATCGCCGAGGCCGATCGTCTGGCGGGCATTCCGGGCGTCATCGTCCATGGCCGCTACGACGTGGTGACGCCGCTGAAGAACGCCTGGGACCTCGCCCGCGCCTGGCCGGACGCTGAGCTTCGCATCGTGCCCGACTCCGGTCACGCCATGACCGAGGACGGCATCATCGACGAGCTTGTGCGCGCCACCGACCGGTTCGCCGAGGGCTGACTCCGAAGCAATCTCCTACGCCCTCTCCTCGAACCCGCCCAGAAAATGCAGCGCGAGGCGGCGGGCGTGCCGGCGGGCGCGGTGCTCGATCACGTAGACGCCCTGCCAGGTGCCGAGCGCCATCCGCCCCTGCGCCACCGGTATGGTGAGACTGGTCGCCGTCGCCATCGCCTTGATGTGGGCCGGCATGTCGTCGCTTCCCTCGCTTGAATGGCGGTAGGGATGGGATTGCGAGGCGATGCGCTCCAGCGCGTCCATCAAATCGTCGAGCACGTCCGGATCGGCGTTCTCCTGAATGGTGAGCGAGGCGGATGTGTGGCGCAGGAACAGGGTCAGGAGCCCCTCGCGCGCGCCGGTCTCCTCGAGCCACGCCGCCACTTCGCGGGTGATGTCGTAGAAGCCCGCGCCCGCGGTCTCGATGCGAAGCTCGCCGCTTGTCTGGGCGAGCGCCGCGGCGCCCGCCGCCGCCGTCCTTTCCCTTGTCACCGCAAGCCCCCTCAGAGCTGGTCGGTCGCCGGCGGCGGTGTTTGCTCGCGCTTCAAATCCTCGACCATGGCCTTGAGTCGCCGCGCCATCTTTTCCAGGAACGCCATCATCTGATCGATCTCTTCATCGCCCGGCATCGCCGGCTTGCTGGTCTGCGGCGCCGCGCCGGGAGGCGCTTTTTCGGCCCCCTCGCATCCGGCCGGGCCGCGCTCCGCCCGCAAACCCTCGATCGCCGACTTGAGCCCGGCGTTCTCCTGTTTGAGCGCGGCGTTCTCCTGTTCGAGCGACTCGATTCGTCCCCCTCGAGCCACCCCTTCGTCGGTCACGTCCGCGCACATCCACCGTCCGCTCTCGGCCGTGCAATGGGAGACCGCGCCCGTCTGCGTGTCGAGCCGCAAGCCGCCGTCCTCGACCGGCGTCATCGTGAAGCGGCTGGTCTCGGCCGTTGCCCCCTGTGCGGCGGCGAGCGCGAGAACGCAGAGGGCGCATCTGATGAGGAGACGGGTCATGGGTCCTCCTTCGGCGACCGGGCCGGCCGGCGGGACGGGCCGACTTAACGCAATATTTACCACAAGCTGAAAGGGTCGAGGGATCGAATGACAGTTTTACACGCGTCGGTTGCGGTCGGTTTGCCGGCTTTGTTCGGTGCGCCCGAAGGCGACGACCAGCCGGACCCAACAGTCAAGCGTCAACCGATAACAGTCCGTCATTCTTCGTACCTTGGGGACTGGGATGGCAACTGATGTGATTGCGGACGCAGAACGCCCCGTTCGAAACGAGCCCGAAGACGACGCCTCGGCACCCGGGGCGCGGCCCGGCCCACGCCCGGAAGGAAGGGCAGAACCCCCGGTACTCCGCATGAAATCGCCCAAACAAGCCATGCGCGATTCCTTCGGCCACGACAGCGCCCAGGAACTCGAGGTGATGCTCAACCGCGCCGTCTCGCAAATCGACGAGAGCGAGCGGAACTACGAGTCCGCTCTGGGCGATTTGAGCA
The DNA here is from genome assembly GCA_964454415.1 of uncultured Hyphomicrobiaceae bacterium. Classification (GTDB taxonomy): domain Bacteria; phylum Pseudomonadota; class Alphaproteobacteria; order Rhizobiales; family Methyloligellaceae; genus JAJFHN01. The sequence goes on from CAYVYD010000080.1 coordinate 7,136, forward strand.
CGCGGCTGGATGTGCTTTCCGAACAAGCCGCTTCGGCCCGTGGTGCCGGGAGCGGCGAAGCTCCGCTGCAGCAATTGGAAAGCCAGGTCTCCAGCCTGAACGAGCAAATCCAGCGGGCCGACAGGAGCCTGCACGGCGAGAGCGGCAACGAGATCCTTCACGAGATGGAACGGCGCATCGCCGCGCTCGCCGCCGATCCCAACACCGCTACCGGCCCCGACGCCGGAGCCCGCGTCGCCCAGCCGGCCCCACCCGCCGGCGGGCATATCTCGGCATCCGGCCACGAGGCCAAACTCGATGACCGGTTCAGGACCGTCAGCGACGACCTCGAGCGCTCCCTGCGCACCGCCGCGCCGGCCCGGCAGGTCGAGGCGGCGGCGAACGAGACCGAGCTGATCTCCCAATCGCTGACCTCTTTGGCCAAACCGCCGAATCTCGAGACGCTCGTCGAGCGTCTGCGCGCCATCGAGGGATTCCTCTCCCGCGCCGAGGAGCAGCACTCTCGCATCGCCGCGATTGAATCGCATCTCCTGGAGCTGCGCGGGGCCACCCGCGCGAGCGGCTCCCAGATGGAGGACATCGCCCGCCGCTCGGCCCGCGAGGCCGCCGAGCTCGTCCAGGCCCAGGCCCCGACGATGAACGCCGCCGATCGGCTCGACGCCATCCAGGCCGAGCTACGGATGCTCAACGAACGCGCCATGCAGATGGACGAGCGGACCGTCGGAACGCTCGAGACGATGAACGGAACCTTGAAGACGCTGGCCGACAAGATCGGCGGCAGCGTGCCTTCGGCTGCCTCCGGCCGCGGTGACGCTGGAACCGGGACGTCCGCGCCCGATCACCGGCACTATCAGCGGCTTCCGCAGGCGGCCCCTGCGCCCCGCGGCCAGTCGGAGTCGCCGCTCGGCCGCGAGCATCTCGAGGCCGCCGCGGCGGCCGGCGAGGGAACGGTCGGCAATGACGACTTCGTCGCTTCGGCGCGCCGCGCCGCCGAGGCCGCCGCCAGACAGCCGGCCGGCGAAGGCGCTACGAGTGCTTCGGGCAGCCTGCCGCGCCCGCAGCCGCCCCGCCCCTCCATCACGACCGCCGCTGACGCCGGCGCCTCGAAGAAGCCGCGGCCGCTCCTGCTGATCGCCGCCATAATCCTGCTCGTCGTCAGCGCGGCGCTGTTCTATAAGCGCCTCGTCGTGCGCGGCGCCGATCCCGGCATCGACGGCCCCTCCCAACTGGTCCCCGGCGACGGGCCGTCCAACCGCTTGCCCGACCCGCCGAAATCCTCCGAACCGGCCGCGCCCCGGGACCCGGCCCCGGCTACGGATGGCGACACCCCCACGCAACCGGCCGCCCCGCAGAACCACGCTCCGGCGCAGAGGGGCGACTCATCCGCGCAACCGGCCGCCCCGCAGAACCGCGCTCCGGCCGCCGACGGCGAAGAAGCCCCCGAACCGGCGGCGCCTCGGGACAGCGGCCCGGAGCCGGAAGAGGGATCGCCCGCCCAGCCGGATAATCCGGGCGATACGTCGGGCGTCATGCCGGCGCCGCGTCTCGGCGCCAACCTCGCCGCGCCGCGCGCCAACCCGGTCCTGAACGCCGCCCGCGTCCCCCATCAGCTCATCGCCGCCGAGAACCTGCCCGCAGCCCGGTTCCGCGTCGTCGAGCGGGCGGGCCCCATGGACGTCAACCAGTCGCCGGCCGAGCAGCCCGGCGCCGTTACATCGGTGCCCAAGATCGCCAAGCCGACGCCCGCGCCGATGCCGCCGGAGGCGATCGGCAGCGACGCGTTGCGCAAGGCCGCAGCCAAGGGCGATGCCCGCGCCCAATTCGAGGTCGCCGCCCGCTTCGCCAGGGGCGATGGGGTCGGACGGGATTTCGCGGCCGCGGCACGCTGGTATCTGCGCGCGGCTTCGCAGGGCTTCGTGCCCGCCCAATACCGGCTCGCCGCGCTATATGAACGCGGCCACGGCCTCAGGCGCGACCTCGGCCAGGCGCGCCTTTGGTACCGCCGCGCCGCCGAGGCCGGCAACGTCAAGGCGATGCACAATTTGGCCGTGATTCACACCCGTCGCATCGGCAAGAACGCCGACTACGCGACCGCCGCCCAGTGGTTCGCCAAGGCCGCCGAACGCGGCATTTCCGACAGCCAGTTCAATCTCGGCATTCTCTATGAGAACGGCCTCGGCCTGCGCAAGGATCTCAAACAGGCCTACAAGTGGTTCCTGCTGGCGGCCAAGGCCGGCGACGGCGAGGCCAAAAAGCGCGCCAAGGGCCTGGCGCTGCGGATCCTCCCCGAGGACAAGGTCAAGATCGAGCGCAGCGCCGCCGCGTGGACCGCCACCACCGCGGTGGCGGGCGCCAATACCGCCCCGGCGCCCGCCAAGGCCTGGAAGCGAGCCTCCGCCCCGAAGGCCGCGCCCCCGCAACCCGACCCGGTCGTCGCGCGGACCCAGGCCCTGCTCAACGAGCTTGGCTACGACGCGGGCGCGCCCGACGGCCTGTTGGGACCGAAAACCAGGGCGGCGATCGAGGCCTTCCAGGAGAGCGTGGGACTAGACCGCACGGGCCGTGCTTCCGACGAGCTCATCACCCAGCTCGAGATGCGTACCGGCTGACGCGCCGCCTCGGCGCCGCTCACGCGGCCGCCGCAATCTCCCCCTTTGGTATGAACGGCGGCGCGCCGCCGCCGCGCGCCGCTGAACAGGCGCGGTGCTCCATTGACATGCACGATTTGCGGGCCTTTGACAGGCCGCATTCGAGCATCCGATTGCCCTCTGCCCCTCCGGCGGCCCCACGCCGGGCAAGTCGCGGCGAGCACCACAACCCATCGGGCGGCCCATGCTGCAAGTCTATCTCCCGATC
>CAYVYD010000081.1:0-4468 GCA_964454415.1 uncultured Hyphomicrobiaceae bacterium
TCAGTCGTGGACCGCGAGCTCGCGCAGCCGCCACAGCGCCTCGGGCGTGTCCACGTCGACGAAGATGGCGTCCGATTCCAGGTCGACCTCGGCCACCTGGTCCTCGTGCTCGCCGATCAGATGCTTGGCGCCCGCGTCGCCCTTGACCTCCAACATCTCCTCGAAGAAATCGGCGCCCCACAGCACCGGGTTGCCGCGCCGCCCATGGCGGATGGGCACGCAGATCGCGCGTCCCTCCTTGGGCGCGAAGGCGGCGATCAAACGGTCGAGATGGCCCGCCTCCACCTGCGGCATGTCGCCGAGACAGACGATCGCGCCGTCGGTTCCCTTCTCCAGCGCCTGGAGCCCCGCCTTCAGCGAGGTGCTCAATCCCTCGCCGTATTGCGGGTTTTTGACGAAGGCGACGTCGAGGCCCTCGAGCGCGTCCCTTACCTGGCCGGCCTGGTGGCCGGTCACCACCACCACGCGCCGGGCCTTGCTCGCCAATGCCTGCTTGGTGACGTGGGCGACGATCGGCTCGCCGCCGAGGTCCTCGAGCAGTTTGTTGCGCGCGCCCATCCGCGTGGAGCGGCCCGCCGCCAGCACGATGACCGCGATGTTCGGCGCCCGCCGCGCGGGCGCCTTGCGTTCGCGGCGCGGCTGCACCCGCATTTGGGTTTCCTTCAGCAGGCCGCCGAGCCCCATCGCGGTGAGCTCGTCCGGGCCCACTTCGAGCCCGGCCAAGCGGCGCTCCAGCACCCAGTCGAAACCGTTGATCTTGGGCGAGCCGGCGCAGCTCGGCAGGCCGATGACGTCGCTCCCGCCGAGCTTGGCGACGAGCAGCAGGTTGCCCGGATCGACCGGCATGCCGAGATGGACCACCTCCCCGCCCGCCGCGGTGACGGCGGCGGGAATGACGTCGCCGCGGTCGACGATCGCGGTGCCGCCGAACACCAGCACCGGATCGGCGCCCCGTGCCGCGAGCGACTCGATCGCGGCCTGCACGGCCGCCTGCTCGTGCTCGCACACCTCGACGTGGAGGAGCCGGCTGCCGAGCGCCTCCAGACGCTCCTCGACCACGCGCACGCGCTTTTTCAGCAACTTATCGCTGGTTCCCGGAACCCGCGTGAGGACCAGACCGGCGCCCTTCTCCGCGAAGGGCGCGACCGAGACCAGCGGCCCGCGTTCGGCGAGCAGCCTCTCGGCGCGCGCCACCACCTCCTCGCCGAGCGCGAAGGTGATGACCTTGACGGTGGCGACCATTTGGCCGGACGTCACCTTTTCGAAGGGCGCGAGCGTCGCGATGGTGAGCCCCTCGTCGATGCGGTTGAGGTCGAGCAGCAGGGACGCGTTTATGACCGCGAGCCCATGGGCGCGCGCAAACAGATTGGCGCGGCCGGTGAAGGCGGCTGCCGTCTCTACTTCGCTCCCCCCCGCCGCCTCGGCGAGGCGCCCGGCGGCCTCGTCCTCGACCACGTCGCCCGCTTCGAACCGGGCCGCCATCACCCCCGCGATTCCCGCCTCGCGCAGGCGCGCGATGTCCTTGGCCGCCAATCGCCGCCCCTTCTTGATCGCGCCCGACGGCGTCGTCACCGAATGGGCGAGGACCGCGCCGTCGGCTTCGTCGAGCGGGATCATGCCGAACTTCATGGCCCGGCTCCGTTCCGCCCGCGCAGCACCGCCGTCACCTCGGCCATGATCGACATCGCGATCTCGACCGGTCCGACCGCGCCGATATCGAGGCCGATCGGCGCGTGGATCCGCGCGATCGCCTCCTCCACGACGCCCTTTTCGAGCAGCCGGTCGCAGCGCTTGCCGTGGGTGCGTTTGCTCCCGAGCGCGCCGATGTAGAAGGCGGGCGATGAAAGCGCGATCATCAGCGCCGGGTCGTCGATCTTGGGGTCGTGGGTCAGCGCCAGAAAGGCGGTGCGCGCGTCGAGCCCGATCTCGGGCAACACCTGATCGGGCCACTCGGCGATGATCTTGACGCCGGGAAAGCGCTCCTCGGAGGCAAACGCGGTCCTGGGGTCGACGATGGTGACGTCATAGCCCGCGAGCTCCGCCATCGGCACCAGGAACTGCGCGGTGTGGACGGCGCCGACCACCACCATGCGGAGCGGGGGATTGTGGACGTGGACGAAGACCTCGCCCTCCGGGCTTTCGATCGTCTGCGAGCGATCGAGGCGGAAGGCCTGGGCAAGTGCTTCGGCAATCACCGGCATCTTGGCGGCCTCGTCGGGATGGACGATGCGCTGCTCGCCATTGGCGAGCCAGGTCAAGACCGCCGCCGGCCGGCGCGCGGCGCGATCGGCCATCAACTGATCGATCAGCTGCTTGTGCACTGACCCGCCTCCTTGGCCGAGGTTACTGCGCTTTCAGGGGCTCCACATAGACGCGGATGGTGCCGCCGCAGGCGAGCCCGACCTGCCAGGCGGTCTCGTCCTCGACGCCAAATTCGAGCAGCTTTGGCGTGCCCGAAGCCATCACCTCGCTCGCTTCGGCGATCACCGCGCCCTCGACGCAACCGCCCGAGACCGAGCCCAGAAAATTACCTTCGCTGTCGATCAGCAGCTGGCTGCCCACCGGCTGCGGCGCCGACCCCCAGGTCTGAACCACCGTGGCGAGCGCCACCTCGCGGCCCTCGTCCATCCAGCCGAGCGCGGTCTTCAGAATCGACGTTTCAGTCTCTAGAATCGACGTTTCAGTCTCTGACATGTCCGAACCTCCCTTGGCGCTCTTCACGCCGCCCGCCGTCCCATGTTAGCCGATGCCGGCCTGCGCGCCGACAACGCAATCGCCAAGTCTTCCAGGCTCGCGAGATTGTGACAAGCGCGCGTCTCGCCGGCATAGCGCGCCAGAATGCGCGCGCCCGCCGCGATCGGCGCGTAATCGTCGTAGCGGAACAACGGATTGAGCCAGATCAGCCGCCGGCTCGAGGCCCGCAGCCGCCGGACCGCCTGCTCCAGCCCCTCGCCGCCCTCCCGGTCGAGCCCATCGGTGATCAGCAGCACCGTGGCGTTCTGACCGAGCACGCGGCGCGCCCACAGCCGGTTGAATTCCTTGAGCGAGTGTCCGATGCGGGTGCCCCCCGACCAGTCCGTCACCTCGCCGCCCACCTTGGCGACGGCGATGTCGGCGTCCTTGTTCTTGAGCGCCCGCGTCACGTTGGTGAGTCGGGTTCCGAACAGAAACGAATGGACCCGGTCGCGCGCGTTGGTGAGCGCGTGGAGAAAATGCAGGATCATGCGCGCATAGCCGTCCATCGAGCCCGAAATATCGGCGAGCACCACCAGCGGCGGCCGTTTGGTTGTGCGCCGTTTGAATCGTGGCAGCAGGAACTCCGGCCCCTTGGAGGCGACCTCCCGCAGCATCCTGCGCTGGTCGAGCCGCTCGCCCTTGTTTGCGGGTGCGTGCCGCCTGGTCAGGATCTCCTCCATCATCAGCGTCATGCGCTCGATCGCCTGGCGCGCCTGGCGCAGCTCCTCGGCCGACATCTGCTCGAAGTCCTTCTGCCGGAACACCTCGCTCGCGCTCCAGGTCTCGGCCGCGTCCATCTCGATTCTGTCTTCTTCGCGCGTGGCCTCCGGCTCGTGGTCGCTGAAGAGCTGCTCGCGCAGCCGCCGGGAAAGTTCCTTGCTGGACTCATCCGTCGATCCGCCCGGCGATTTCGGCAGCATTAGCGAGAGCATCTGCTCCAGATAGCCGGGGTCGCGCCAATAGAGATGGAAGGCCTGATCGAAGATCTCGTGCTCGCTCGGATGACTGACGAAGCAGGCATGCAGCGCCCAGTAGAGCACGTTGGGGCTCTCGACGCCGGCCGCCAGCACCGCCTTGGTCGCGAGCACGGTCTTCTGCGGCCCGACCGGGAGCCCGGCCGCCCGCAGCAACCGGGCGAAGTAGAGGATGTTGTCGGTGATCCGACCGCCGTCGACCCGCGAGGCGATCAGGTTTGGGTCGAGATCGACCGCTGTGGTCTCCGGGGCATCGGCGCTCATGCCGCCCCGTCCGCGGGCGCCGCCTCCCGCGTTTCGCTCTTGAGCTTATCGAGCAGCTGCGCCGCCTCGCTGCCGCGGATGCGCGAGATGTCGTCTTGATATTTGAGCAGCGTGCCGAGGGTGGAGTCGACCGTCTCCGGCTCGAGCGCCACGCAGTTGAGCGTCGTCAGCGCCTGGGCCCAGTTGATTGACTCGGCGATGCCGGGATTCTTGTAGAGGTCCATCTGCCGCAACGACTGGACGAAGTCGACGAGCTGGCGGGTGAGTTCCTTGGAGGCGTAGGGCACCTTGAGCTCGAGGATCGCCTTTTCGCGGGCGGCGCCCGGAAAATCGATCCAATGGTAGAAGCAGCGCCGGCGCACCGCGTCATGCACCTCGCGCGTTCGGTTGGAGGTAAGAATGGTGATCGGCGGCTCGCTCGCCCGGACCGGCCCGAGCTCGGGAATGGTGATCTGATAATCGGCGAGCAGCTCCAGCAGAAAGGCCTCGAAGGG
>CAYVYD010000081.1:4568-9927 GCA_964454415.1 uncultured Hyphomicrobiaceae bacterium
GTCTTGCCGACGCCCGCCTCGCCCTCGAGAAACAGCGGGCGCTGCAGCTTGAGCGAGAGATAAACCGAGGTCGAAAGCGCCTCGCCCGCCAGGTACCGGCCCTGGGCGAGCAGCTCCTTGGTCTCGCTCACGCTTGTGGGAAGAGGCGCCATGTCTCGATCCTAGTTATGCTTAGGGGTCCAGCGCCAAGCTGGCGCCGGACCCCGTCTTGTCTTCGCACGGCCTCGCTGAGGCGTGGCCTCAAGCGGCGGCGACCGCGTCCTCGGCCACGGCCTTGATCAGGGCGGCGCGGTATTGGGCGCTGCCGTGAAGGTCGCCCATCAGGCCGTTGGCCGGGATCGACACGCCCGAGACCGCATCGGCCGAGAACGAGCCTTCGAGCGCCGATTCCAGCTCGCTCGAGCGGAACACGCCGTTCTCGCCGGCTCCCGTCACCGCCACGCGAACGCCGTTCGCCGTTTGCGCGGCGAACACGCCGACCAGCGCGAAACGCGAGGCGCGCTGCTCGAACTTGGCGTAACCGGCCTTCTTGGGCACCGGAAACCGCACTGAGGTGACGATCTCGCCCTCGTCGAGCGCGGTCGTGAACAGGCCCTCGAAGAAATCGTCGGCCGCGATCTTGCGTTTGTTGGTGACGACCGTCGCGCCCAGACCGAGCACCGCCGCCGGGTAGTCGGCGGCGGGATCGTTGTTGGCGATCGAACCGCCGATGGTGCCGCGGTGGCGCACCTGGTTGTCGCCGATGGTGCTGGCCAGATGCGCGAGCGCGGGGATCGCCTTGTTGACGTCCTTGCTCGCCGCCACGGCCGCATGGCTGGTGGTGGCGCCGATCTCCAGCGTATTGCCCTTGAGCGAAATGCCGCTGAGTTCGGAAATCCCGCTCAGATCGACGAGCGCCGAGGGCTGCGCCAGGCGTTGCCGCAATGTCGGGAGCAGCGTTTGTCCACCGGCGAGCAGGGTTGCCTCGCCATTGGACGCCAGCGCCTTAGCAGCCTCGTCGAGGCTGGAGGGGCGCACATATTCGAAATTATACATCTTGAGCTTCCCTTTCCCTTACTCGGCGGCCTGGGCCCGAGTTCCGGCTTGAATCGCCTGCCAAATCTTCTCCGGCGTCGCAGGCATGTCGATATGCGTGACGCCATACTCGCCGAGCGCGTCGACGATCGCGTTGATCACCGCTGGCGGCGAACCGATGGCGCCCGCCTCGCCGCAGCCCTTGGCCCCCAGCGGATTGTGGGTGCAAGGCGTGCAGGTGGTGCCAACCTTGAAGGTCGGCATGTCGTCGGCGCGCGGCATCGTGTAGTCCATATAGGTGCCCGACAGCAGTTGCCCGTTCTCGTCGTAGGAGGCGTTTTCGAGCAGCGCCTGGCCGATGCCCTGGGCGAGGCCTCCATGCACCTGGCCTTCGACGATCATCGGGTTGACGATGTTGCCGAAGTCGTCCGAGGCGACGAAGGAGGCGATCTCCGTGAAGCCGGTGCGCGGATCTATCTCCACCTCGCAGATATAGGTGCCCGCGGGGAAGGTGAAGTTCTTCGGGTCGTAGAAGGCGGTCTCCTCGAGACCCGGCTCCAACTCATCGATCGGATAGCTGTGCGGCACATAGGCGGCCAGGGCGATCTCGCCGAACGCCTTGGACCTGTCGGTGCCCTTCACCGTAAAGGCGCCGTTCTCGAACACGATGTCGTCCGCCGAGGCCTCGAGCAGATGGGCGGCGATCTTGCGGCCCTTCTCGATCACCTTGTCGACCGCTTGCGATATCGCGGCCCCGCCGACCGCGAGCGAGCGCGATCCGTAGGTGCCCATGCCGAACGGGATCTTGTCGGTGTCGCCATGCACGAGCTCCACCGAGTCGACGTCGATGCCGAGCTTGCCCGCGACCACCTGGGCGAAGGTCGTCTCGTGACCCTGGCCGTGGCTGTGGGTGCCGGTGAGCACGCTGATGCTGCCCGTCGGATTGACGCGGATGGTCGCCACCTCGTAGAGGCCCGCGCGCGCGCCGAGCGCGCCGGCGAGCGCCGAGGGCGCCACGCCGCACGCCTCGATGTAGCTCGCCACGCCGATGCCGCGCAGCTTGCCGCGTTTCCGGGATTTCGCCTTGCGCGCCTCGAAGCCGTCGTAATCGGCCATCTCCAGCGCCTGGTCCATGTTCGCCTGGAAATTGCCGGTGTCGTATTCGACGGCCACCGGCGTCGCATAGGGGAACTGGTCGGGCTGAACGAAGTTGCGGCGCCGGATTTCGGCCTGATCGATGCCGAATTCCCGGGCCGCCTTGCTCATCAACCGCTCCAACACGAAGGAGGCTTCCGGCCGTCCCGCCCCGCGATAGGCGTCGACCGGAACCGTGTTGGTGAACACCGTCTTCACGTTCACGTAGATCGCCGGCGTGGCGTATTGACCCGCGAGCAGGGTGCCGTGCAGCCAGGTCGGAATCGCCGGCCCGAAGGTCGAGAGATAGGCGCCGAGATTGGCGATGGTGTCGACCTTGAGCGCTAGCGCCTTGGCGTTCTTGTCGAACGCCATTTCGGCGTGGGTCACGTGGTCGCGGCCATGCGCGTCGGAGACGAACGACTCCGAGCGCTCGGCCGTCCACTTGACCGGCCGGTTGATCTGCTTGGCCGCCCAGGTCACCAGGATCTCCTCGGCGTAATGGAAGATCTTGGAGCCGAAGCCGCCGCCGACGTCTGGCGCGTAGACGCGCAGCTTGTGCTCGGGAATGCCGAGCACGAAGGCGCCCATCAGCAGCCGGATCACATGCGGGTTCTGGCTGGTCGTGTAGAGCGTGTGCTCGCCGCTCCCCATGTCGTAATCGCCGATCGCCGCGCGCGGCTCCATGGCGTTGGGAATCAGCCGGTTGTTGACCAGATCGATGCTGGTTACGTGATCGGCTTTCTTGAACGCGTCCACGACCGCCGCCGCGTCCCCCAGCTCCCAATCGAAGCAAAGGTTGCCGGGCGCCTCGTCGTGCACCGATGTGCCGTTGTTGAGCGCGGACTTGGTGTCCACCACGACGGGGAGCTCCTTGAAATCGATGTCGATGAGCTCGGCCGCGTCCTTGGCCTGGTTGAGGCTCTCCGCGATCACCACCGCGATCGGGTCGCCCACGTGGCGCACCTTGCCGCGCGCCAGCACCGGGTGCGGCGGCTCGACCATCGGATTGCCGTCGCGGCTGGTGATCTGCCAGCCGCAGGGCACGCCGCCGACGGAAGCCGCGTCGAGGTCCTCACAGGTGAAGACGGCGACAACGCCCGGCGCCTTCTTGGCGGCCGAGGTGTCGATCTTCTTGATCTTGGCGTGCGCCAGCGTCGAGCGGAGCACATACATATGGGTCTGGTTCGGTAGGTTGATGTCGTCGGTGTACCGTCCGCTGCCCCTTAAAAACCGAAAGTCCTCGCGCCGTTTGATGGCTGATCCGATTCCTGTCCCGGCCATGGTCATTTCCTCCACCTGAATTCTTTACAAATCGGTTTTGTCGCACCGGCTGGCGGGCCGTCAGGCCGCCTGACCGGAGGCGATCTGGATCGCCTTGACGATGTTCTGATAGCCCGTGCAGCGGCAGATGTTGCCCTTCAGCCACTCGCGGATCTCCGCTTCGCTTGGCTTCGGGTTCTTTTGCAGCAAATCGGCCGCCGACATCACCATGCCCGGCGTGCAGAAGCCGCATTGAAGTCCATGGGCCTCGCGGAACGCCGCCTGCACCGGATGCAGATCCGCGCCGTTCGAAAGCCCCTCGATGGTCGTCACCTTGGCGCCGTCGCATTGTACCGCCAAGGTGTTGCACGACTTGACGGAATCGCCGTTCACGTGGACCACGCAGGCGCCGCATTGCGCGGTGTCGCACCCCACATGCGCCCCGGTCAATCCGAGATGCCGGCGGATGAAGTCCACAAGCAAGACGTTGGGTTCGACCTCCGCGGTGATCGACTTCCCGTTTACCTCAAGTGAGATCTGCGGCATATCGTACTCCTCCTCCACAAATGCCGGCACCTGCCGTTGTTATTGGCCTATCGATGCATAGACGTGCTGTGCTCGGAAAATATCGCCCCGGGTCTGGAGCGGGGGCGAGTATCGCATACCCGCCCCGTCGTGCAAGTCATACCACCCCGATCGATTCCAGCCGCTGCATTATTATGCATGAAGCCCGCCCATGCATTCCCGCGGCGGGCCGCGCCTTTCCGCGCCGGTCGTGGCGACATGCCTGCAGCGTTCAAAACGCTCCTCCAATGGAAGTTGCGCCAATCGAAAGATGAGTGGCCGCTCTCCTTCGGCGGGTGTTTCGGGGCCGATGAACTCACGTTGCGCGAAATACGGAAGACGATTGAAAACACTGGCTCATCAATGGCTGAACACCTCGACCGGGCGGCCCGGCGAGCGTCATTTTTTCAATATCGCATCCTCCCCCGAAGGAGTGCAAGAGATTCCATTCGGCCCAACCGCCGCGCAAAAAAAGTCCAAGCCGCGGCCATGGGCGGAAACCCGAAACCGGCGCCGCCCCGCGCCGGCGATGCGTCTGATCGAACGTGATTGATGGATTTGGCGAGCCGGCCCCGTGCCCCGGCGCGGCGGTCCCGCCGGCGAACGAACCCGCCCGGCTTCGCTCAGTCCTGCCCCTGGAAGCGGCGCTCGATGTCTTCCTTGGAGAAGCCGATTTCCTTGGCCACGAATTCGGCGTGGCTGTGGCTGGCGATGCCCTTCTTGAACCGGTAGCTCGGATGCTCGCCGTTGAACTCGGTCATCAGAAACTGCGACTTGACGCTGCGGCTCTTGCGGTAGGACTTGGCGAGCTCGTGGTTGTGGGTGATGAACAGCACCGTGGACTCCAGGCGGATGAACCCGTCGAGCACCTGCCTGGAGACCGTGAGCCGCTCCTTGAAGCTGGTGCCCTCGAAGGGTTCGTCCAACACCACCAGGCTCATCGGCGTGCAGCCGAAAAAGATGTCCCTGGTGCGCGACAGCTCGGTCGCGAACCGTCCTTCGGCGCGGTCGAGGTGTCCCGGCTGCGGCACCTGATAGAAGATCCGGTCGGCGGGCGAGAAACGCGCCTCGGTCGCGGGAATGAAACTGCCCGCCTGAGCCAGCGCCTGGCATTGCAGCACGGTCTTGCAGAGCGCCGTCTTGCCGCCGCTGTTGGGACCGGTGATGAAGCTCAGCCGCGCCTTTTCAAGCACGATGTCGTTTTCCGTGTAGTCGGGCTTGTCGATGGTGAAGACCGGATTGCGCACGTCGCGCATGGCGAGTTCGTGATGCCCCCGGCTGGTGATGTCCGGCAGGCACATTACCGTCGGAAACCGGTCCCGGTAGCGCAACAGCGCCAGCAGCAGATCGATCTCGCCTAGGGCATCGACCGCGCGGCGCGCCA
>CAYVYD010000082.1:0-2187 GCA_964454415.1 uncultured Hyphomicrobiaceae bacterium
ATTAAGAATTGTTTATTTACTATAAAAACTTAGCAATCAGGTTAGCTAGGAGTTTTCACTGATTTCTTGCCAAGGTCGTTACGAGATCCAGTATATTGTTCCTCGTTTCCTTGTCTTCAATTCGCTCAAATTGAGCGGCAACTTTCCATGTATCTTTTCTAAAAATCTTGTTGACGTCGATGTCTTCTTGTCCGGCCAAGGCCTCCGGCATGCCGTGGTAGAAATACGAAACGTCGACTCCAAATACGGACGCGAACTCGTAGAGCTTGGAAGCCAGTATGCGGCTGTGTCCCTTCTCATATTTTTGTATCTGCTGGTAACTCAGCCCAACGCGCTTGGAAAGGTCCTCCTGGGACCAGCCTTTGGCGATCCTGAGCGCGCGAATCAATTGACCGATCTGAACGTCGAGGGATTCCGGATCGATCGGATTGGCCATATTGGTCATGATCGGTCTTCGAGCTCCGCTATTGAGGTCCGCGCGCCGATGGCCGCGGGGAAGGGTTTGAATACACTCCCGGCCGCCTGACATCCCTGGCAACGATACAGGAATGGCGCAAATTCTTAAGGTCAGGTTAACACGATTTGGTCAATTGAGTGATGCGGCCGATGCGTATGGAAACGCTCCCGGCGCCGGAAGCGTTCCGGGTTTCGCTCGGGGGGGCGGAACCGGCGCCGCGCCCGCGGTTGCCGATCGCCCCGGTCAGGACGATCGGGCGCCAAAATAGGAGAGGGACCAAGTGAGCGATAGCTGGTCGATTGCGGGCCGCGAGGTCGAGGTCAAGAATCTCGGCAAGGTCTTCTTTCCCGAACACGACCTCACCAAGGGGGATCTGCTCGGCTACTACCGCGACATCGCGCGCTGCATGATCCCGCATCTGCGGCAACGCGCCCTGACCGTCGAGCGGTTCCCCGATGGGATCGGCGAGCAGGGCTTCTTCCAGAAGTCGGCGTCGGACTATTTCCCCGGCTGGATCGACAGGGCGACCATGGCGACCGAGGATGGGACGATCGAGCAGGTGGTGTGCCGGGACGCCGCGACGCTGGTCTATATGGCGAATCAGGGAAGCGTCACCTTCCACGCGCCCCTCGCCCGCATCGATCTTCCCGACAAGCCCGACTTGATGATCTTCGATCTCGATCCGTCGACTGATTACGGCGACGACGTGCGCCAAACTGCCCTCGCCCTGCGCGACTTGCTCGACGAACTAGCCCTGCCCGCCTTCGTCAAAACGACCGGTTCGCGCGGCTTCCACGTGGTCGTTCCGCTCGAGCGCCGTCACGACTTCACGAGCGTGAGGGATTTCGCCCGCGCCGTCGCCGGCCGCCTAGTGGACCGTCTGCCGGATCTTGCGACGACCCAACAACGCAAGGACAAGCGCGGTGGGCGAATATTCCTGGATATCCTCCGCAACGCCTATGGACAGACCGCGGTCGCGCCCTATTCGGTGCGCGCCAGGCCGGAAGCGCCGGTGGCCTGTCCGCTGCATTGGCGGGAGCTCGAGCGCAGCGACGTCCACCCGCGGATGGTAACCATCGTATCCATCGCCCGGCGTCTCGCCCAGACATCCGATCCCTGGGACGAGCTGATGAATCAGGCGGTGCCGCTCGGCGATGCCAGGGAGCGGCTCGCCAGGATGTAGCCAAGCGCGCGGAGCTGCGGCGGTTGGTTGAGGCTCGGTCTGATCCGGCGGGGCCGCGGTTCCGCTCCCGCGCGGGCTCGACACCGGCCCGTGGCGCTCAAGCCGCACTTTCCATCGATTTCCCGAACCGGTTCAGAATACGCGGAATGTCGGCAAGTGGCTTCGGCCGGCTGAACAGAAAGCCCTGGGCCTCGGTGCAACCCTTGTTGCGGACGATCTTCAATTGCGCTTCCGTTTCGACGCCTTCGGCGACAGTCGCCACGCCGAGATTGGAGGCGAAGCCGACGATGGCCTGGACGATATAGATGCCGTCGTCGCGCTCGCCGTCGCCGTCGCTCAGATTGCGAATGAACGATTGGTCGATCTTGATCTTGTCGAAGGGGAAGCTGCGCAGATAGCTCAAGGACGAGTAACCGGTGCCGAAATCGTCGAGGGAAATGCCGATGCCGAGCTGGCGCAACTGGTGCAGGGTGTCCAAGGTCATCTTGTCGTCATGCAGCAGCGCCGACTCGGTGATCTCGAGCTCGAGCCTGCCGGCCGGAAGCGC
>CAYVYD010000082.1:2287-3534 GCA_964454415.1 uncultured Hyphomicrobiaceae bacterium
CCGCGAAAAAGCGGTATGACCCGCGTCCGTCGCTCTTGGCGCGGTAAAGGGCCATGTCCGCGTGGTTCAGCAACTGGTCGGTTTCGGCGCCATCGCGCGGCGCGACCGCGATTCCTATGCTCGTGCCGATGACGGTCTGATGATTCTGCAGGTCGAAGGGAGCTCCGATCGCGCTGCAGATTCGCTCGGCCAGCGCCCGCGCATTCAGAGGCGGATCGTTGGAGACTTGTATGATCGCAAACTCGTCGCCGCCCAGCCGCGCGACCATGTCGTGTTCCCCCACGCAGTCGCGCAGGCGTCCAGCAACCAACTTCAGCAGATCATCGCCCACCGGATGCCCAAGCGTGTCGTTGACCCCCTTCAGGCCGTCGAGGTCGAGATAAAGCAGCGCGAAGCTTTCCCCGCACCGCGCGCTCTCGACCCGCTCTTCGATTCGCTTGCGGAACATCACCCGGTTGGGCAGGCCGGTGAGCGGATCGTGATGGGCGAGATGCGCGATATGAGCCTCGATACGCCGTTGCTCGGTGGTGTCCCGGGCGACGTAGACAAGGCCGCGTGTTCCGTCAGGCCCCATCTTGGCGACGGACAGCTCCATGGGAAATTCGGTGCCGTCCTCGTGCTGTCCGGCGACTTGGCGCGGGGAGATGGAGTTGGGAGATAGGTTATCGCGCACTTTCTCGATATGCGCGTCGTGTGCGGTCCTATGCCGCTCGGGCACCAGGAGCTTCACGTTCCGGCCGACCGCCTCGGCCGACGAAAGACCGAATGTGCGCTCGGCCGAGGGATTGAAGGTCTTGATGGTCCCCTCGGCGTCCGTCGTGATGACGGCTTCGGGCACGTGCCGGAGGATCTGATCCAGCTGTTCCCTCTGTTCCTGGATCAGGTCCTCGGCGTGCTTGCGCTCGGTAATGTCGACGGCGACGGTTCCGATGGCCTCGGCGGAGTTGTCGGGACCCTTGATGGGGAATTTGATCAACAGCCAGTTGTACGGGCGCCCGTTCTTGTTCACCTCGACTTCCTTCTCGACCACTTCTCCGGTCTCCAACACCCTCCGCTCGGTGGCCTTCAATTTTTCGGCCTCTAGGACGTCGTCCAGCAGATCGTCCGCCTTCTTGCCGATGATCTCGTCGGTGCCGCGGTCCCACCATTCCCCATAGCTCTTGCTAACCAGCAGATAGCGTCCCTCGGTGTCCTTCACCGTCAGGTGGGCCGGCAGATTGTCGATCACCGATCGAAACAGCAGTTTG
>CAYVYD010000082.1:3634-9720 GCA_964454415.1 uncultured Hyphomicrobiaceae bacterium
GCCTTCATCCGATCCAGCCGCTTGCGGCGCTCCTTCGAAATGCGGGGCTTTCTGTAGGGAGAGCCATCGAAGGCTACCCATAGGCCGGTCAGCTCGACGAAGCGCGCCTTGGGGATCTGGCTGTTCGCGTCGCCGTTGGAAAACCCGTCGCCCGATCTCCAGCGATGCTGATAGCTTTCCTTCGCGGCTTCCTTTCCCCGTGCAATCGAGACATCCGTCAGCCACTGGCCCATTACTCATACCCGCTTTATTTGGTTGATATAGTAGAATAGAAAAATCTATTCTCATAATATGATGCAATTCTTTATGGACGATTATTATACACTTGAATTATATTATAGTTATAATATTCATTTAATAAATTTTTCCGCTATTTCTGCTACAATTTTAAGAGAATTACCTTTCCAACTCTGGGTGCAGGAGGAAAGCATTCGCCGCGCCGCGCCGCGCCGCCGAGTCGTGGTCCGGCGATGGCGACGCCGCGGCTTGAGCGAGGCCTCGATCCGGCAGGGTCTTCTTCCGGGGAGCAGACTGTGGAGGGAGAAAAGTGGTGCTTGGCGCGCGATGCCGGCGGACGCCTGGCGGCGCCGCCTTCATCCCTGGCAATCAAATCCAGAACATATTAATCTGGAACGCTTGTCGAACGGCGCGTTCCCGGCCGCGAGGCTGTTAGTGGCGACATTGCCATCGCTTCGCTTCGTAATTGCCGCCGATAATTTATTGAATCTCGTGTATTGAGAGGGGATTGAAAATGTGGTTGAGCACTGGCTGGCACAGCCGTGCAGGGAAGGCGACGTTGCCGATTGTCGGGCAGCGGCATTCAGTTCAGCTAAAGCAGCGATACGTCGTGAACCCTTGACCGAGCCGGCTAGATGAGCAACCCAAATACTGTTATCGGTTCAAATCCGATTACAATTCAGATTGGGCAAAGATTGCGTGGCCTCAGGATGGCGAAGGGCCTCTCCCAGAGCGATCTGGCGAAAAAGGTTAGTTTGAGCTTTCAACAAATCCAGAAGTACGAAAGTGGCCAAAGCCAGATTTCCGCCTCGAAACTCCATGAAATCGCCTTGGCCTTGGACACGTCCATCATTTGGTTCTTCAATGATCTTCCGATGATGTCGGACGACGTAAAAGCTCTCGAGCCGCAAGACATATTCCAAAAGGACGCTTGGAAGGTGGCGTCGGAATTCAACACCATCAAGGACAAGGTCACCCGGGAAAAGATCCTCGATCTGGTGAAGTACCTCGCCACGCTCTAACTACGAGCGCGGGGGACGCATGATCCCTCCACGCTGGCGCGGCAACGCCGGGCGTCTCTTCTTCGGACCTCAACGCCGCATGGGACGACCGATCATCGCCGCCGCCGGGCAACCATCTGATCGACGAGGTGGAGCGCCAGTTCCAGGCACTTCTCTACCTCGGTTAAATTCAACCGCTGCGCCCGCCTCGCCGAAGACGCCAGAAGATCCTTCATCTCCAGCACCTCGGCCGCATGGGGGCGCGAATCGGCCATCGTCCTCTGCGGAAAATTGATCAACATTTTCTGTTCCCAACGCGCCGCGGCCGAATTCTCGCGACCGCACGCAGGAACAATTCAGCGCGCTTATTTATAACTTCGAAATTACCTCGGCGAGCCATGACCGAATACTCACCACACAAAACGGCCCTCGCCAGGCCTTTCGAATTGGGCTTCTACGCATTCTTAAACAACATTTGCTTTGCAAACGCCAAGCCCCGAGCCCAATGAAACCCCATTACTTTAACGAGAATCATTTGTTTAGATTCTAACACAGATTGAAAAGGAATCTATTTATTCGTAACGCCCGCCGATCACGTCCGGTTGAACTCGGGCTCGACCGCCCGCGGCCGACACGCGGGCATCATGGTTCGAAGACCGGATCGCTTGTTGCAAAAGCTGCTTGGTCAGCGACAGATCGGCGACCAACCTTTTGAGCAGCTCGTTTTCGTCCTCCAGCTGCTTCAGGCGCCTCGTCTGCGAGGACATTAGCACGCCATATGCGTGCCGCCATCGCTCATAGGTGCGGCGCGAGATCCCCGCCATCCGGCAGACGTCTTCGACGGCGGCTCCATCGTCCACCTTGCGCAGCACGAACGCGATCTGCCTTTCCGAAAATTCCGGCTGTGTCATGGCCCCATTTCCCTTTTGCCGGCAGCGTGCACCAAGCTCTTCAGAGCTTTCGCCGCCTCGGATGCCGCGATCGGCCGGCAACGCAGTCCTACGCAATCGTTCCGGGCCGACCGATCCGGTCCAGGCCCCTGGTTGGGCCTGGACCGGGACTGGTCGACGCAACACTCACGGCCAGATGAAATCATCGCGCCTTGCCGCCCCTCGCTCGCCGTGGCCGCGTGTACCCGCTGCTGAATCAGGCTCCGAAACGACGCTTCGGCCACTCTCACCAAATGAGAATGCTTTATAAAGATCAAATATGAGGAGAGGGAATTAACAGTGGATTAACGGGCGCCGCGAAATGGGACGCCGGCCGGGCGAGAGCAGGCTCAGGACATCTGGTAGACGGAGACGGCGTGCAGGATCATGCCGAGTTCGGGCGGCGCTGGATGGCGATCGGCAGGGTGCGCGGGCGGCGGGCTCTTTGCCGTCATCGTCATGTCGAGGGGCTGGCCGGGCCGCCACAGGTCGGAGGGTACCCGCAGAGCGTGCGCCAGCCGCCGCTTGCCCTGGGCCACGCGCCACTCGGCGATCTTCTCGCCATTGACGGTGATCTCGATCATCCGGTCGCCGAGCCTGGGATTCAGCGAATACTCGATCAGCAGCTCGAGGTCGCTCTTGGCCTTCGTCTCGACCGGAATCGCCAATTCGGCGCGCGGGCCGCTGGTGTAGGTGCCGAGATCCTCAGGCTCGGGGCGCTGCAGCCCGGCGCGGAACAGCTCGGCGCGGGCGAACTTTCCCACGAAGAAATAGGTGTTCACGAAGTCGCGCCGTTCGTGCTGCAGCCGCGGGCTCAGATTCATGCCCGCCACGAAACCGAGCGCCAGCACGCAGGGAAACAACAGCGCGAGGCGAGACTCAAGCGCACTCATGCCCACACAACACGCATACCAACCACACCCCGCCATCGAGCCTAGCGGTCAATGGTTAAGACAAATCGAATCGGGGTCGGCGGGATCAAGGGCGCGGCGTCACTCGGAAAGCGAGGAGAGATCCTCCAGCACCGCGGTCAGATGGATTTCCGGGATCTTCAGCGCGTCGGCGTAATCGTGCAGCTTCTTTCGCTCGCGCGCGGCGATCCGCTTGTCGGCCATCAGCACCATATAGGCGGCGCGAATAAGGGTCTCCTTGGTCGCCGTGTCGAGTTCGTCGCGCCGGCGCGCGAGGTCTTCGCAGAGCTGTTTGGAATCGACCGCGGTTGTCTCCATGGCCGCCGCCACGTCGTAGGCGCTGACCGTCTCGCCGGTCAATTTCTTGCAGATGCGGCGGATGATCGAGGTCTCCGCCTCGACCAGCCGTTCGTCGGCGCTGGCGATCGCGAGCATCGCCCGCACGATGAGGTTCTCCCTCAAGACCTCGTTTCCCATCTCAGTACGCTCCCAATTCGATCGCTTCAAGGGGCGAGCCGCGGCTACCGCCGCGGCGCGCCGCTATTCGGCCGCCGCCGACTGCGCCGAAAGCGCCTCGGCGACGCCCACGAGATGGCCGGCGCCTTCGGTCACCTCGAGGCTCGAGCCCTCGAAGTCGCCGCCGATCTGCTCGGCGCGCCCCCCAAGATGCCGGGCGAGGAACGTCTCGGCAATGGCGTAGAAGGACATGCGGTTCTGCGGCCGCGCGAAGCCGTGGCCCTCGTCGGGATAGAGCACGTAGATGACGGGCAGATCCTTGGCCTTCATCGCCGCGACGATCTGATCGGATTCGGCCTGCTTGACCCTGGGGTCGTTGGCGCCCTGGCCGATCAGCAGCGGACGCGCGATCCGGTCCGCCTGGTGAAGCGGCGAGCGTTCCTTGAGGAGCGCGAGCCCGGCCGCGCTGCGCGGGTCGCCGACGCGCCGCGTCAGCGTCTCGTAGAACGAGGTCCAGTAGGGGGGAATGGTGGCGAGCAGGGTTTCGAGGTTGGACGGCCCAACGATGTCGATTCCGCAGGCGAATACCTCCGGCGTGAAGGCGAGCCCGGCGAGTGTCGCATAGCCGCCGTAGGAGCCGCCCATGATGGCGACCATCTCCCGCTTCGCGACCCCGGCCCCGCAGGCCCAGCCGACCGCGTCGAGCAGGTCGTCGTGCATCGTGCGGCCCCATTCGAGGTCGGCGGCGTTGACGACGGCCTTGCCGAAACCGGTGGAGCCGCGGAAATTGACCGACAACACCGCGTAGCCCCGGTCGGCGAGCCACTGGTGCTGGGGATTGAACCCATAGGCGTCCCGCGCCCACGGGCCCCCATGGACGAGCAGCACCATCGGCAGGGGCCGGGCGGGGCACCCCGCCTCGTCCGCTTCCGCGTCGGCGGGCAGGGTGAGATAGGAGACCAGCTCGAGGCCGTCGCGGGAGGGAATCGTGAACGCCCGCATGGGCTGGAGCGCCTCGCCCTCGAGATCGGGCCGGCTCGAAAACAGGTTTCTGAGCGTCCGGCTCCCACGGTCGTAGAGATAGCTGGTCTCGGGCGCGTCGGCGGCGGCGGCGGTGACGATCCAGCGGTCGTCCTTCCTGGTGCGGCTGGCGATCCCGATCTCGCCCGCGAGCCGCTCGCCGAGATGCGCCAGATGCGCGCCCATGTCGGCCGAGAGCGCCGTCCATTCGAGCCCCAGATGATTGGCGCCGTAGGCCTCGATCTCGTAGCTGGTGGGATGGGTGATCACGTCCGAGATGTCGGCGTGGGCGTGCTCGGCCAGGATCTCGACGGCACAGCTCGAAAGCTCCATCCGGCCGAGCGCCGCCTTGTCGCGGCCGCGCGAGTCGAGCATGTGGACGTGATCGCCCGAAGCCTCGAAGCCGATGAAGCCGGTGGCGAGCTCGTCCTCGTGCCCGATCCTGAAGACCGGATCCCACTCTCCGCCGTCGAAGCGGTAGACCTCGCGCCCGCCTTCTTCGAGCAGGGTCTTGAGCGCGAGTCGCGGCCGCAGCGCCCGGTCGAGCAGGATGCCGCCGAACTCCATGTCGTTCAGGACGACGAGCTCCCGCTCGCCCGTCTCGATGTCGACGCGGTGGATGTCGTGGTAGCGGGGGTCGCGGTCGTTGAGGGCGATCATGAGCGTGGTGGGCTCGTCCCAGCTCGCCGCCGAGATCTGGGCGTGGACGCCCCTGATCGGCGTCAGGTCGCGCGCCTCGCCGCCGCTTGCGGCAATGGCGTGGACGTGCCAATCCTCGTCCCCCGCCTCGTCCTGGATATAGAGCAGATGCGCACCGTCGCGAGCCCAGGCGTAGAAACGAATGCCCCGTCCCTCGTCGCGGGTCAGCGGCATCGCGTTTTCGGGATCGTCCGCCGGCGCGGTCCAGATGTTGAGCACCCCGTCGCGGGGCGCGAGCCAGGAGAGGGTGGTTCCGTCGGGGGAGAGCCGGCACACCGCCCGTTGGGGGTTGCCGAACAGTTTGGCGCGGGGAATGGGACGGGTCATGGTCCTGGGGCTCCGGTCACGGGCTTTCATCTGGTGCGGTCTTGCGATGGCGCGTGCCGGACTTTAGCGGGTGGAACCGCCGGCGCAACGCAAATGGGGCGTACCGCATGACCCAATTGAGCGCCTTGCTGCTGTCCGACGGCAGGCCAGGGCATTATCATCTGGCCGAAGGGGTCGCCGCTGCGTTGGCCCGATTGCGGCCGGTCGAGGTCCGCGAGTTGCGCATCGCCCGCCGCACCGCCGTCCCCGCCCGCCTGCTGCGCGGTCTCCTCAAATTCCGCGTCCCCGCCGGGCTCGTCCTGCGGCTGGGTTACGGCATCGGCAAACGCGCATTGGGGAAGGCCGATCTCGTGCTCTCGGCCGGCGGCGAGACGCTTCCCGCCAACGCCGCCACCGCCGCGGCGCTCGGCGTCCCCAACATCTTCTGCGGCTCGTTGCGGGGGGTAGCGCCCGAGCGATTTTCGCTGGTGGTGACCTCCTATGCGCGTTTCGCGGATCTCCCCCGC
>CAYVYD010000083.1:0-9647 GCA_964454415.1 uncultured Hyphomicrobiaceae bacterium
TTCCCCGAGAGCGACTACAAGACGGCGCTGCTCGAGGCGATCGCCTTCTGCGTCAACCGCGCCCACTAGGGCCGTTTCAGCCGAGCGTCGTCTCGACCACCCACCAGTCCGGATTGAGGCCCACATTGGCCGCCGCCATGGCGGCGTGGCGCCGGTCGCGGTAGAGGCCGAAGGAGGTCGGGCCGCTGCCCGAAAGCTGCACCAGCAGGCAGCCCGAGGTCATGCGCAGCGCCTGTTGGACGGCCGCGACCTCGCCGCAGAGCGCGCGGGCCGATAGCTCCAGATCGTTGCCGATGGCGCCCGCATAGGCGGCCACGTCCTCGACCGAGCGCAGCGGCGGCGGGAGGGCGGGCCGGCTTGCGTCCCCGGGCGGGTCCTCGCAAGCGGGCGCATCGAGCCCGGCGAAGACCTCCGCGGTCGCCAGCCCGACCGCCGGCGTGACGAGCACCGCATGAATGGCGGGGAAGCGGGCGAGCGCCTCGACCTTATCGCCAATGCCCCACATCATCGCCGGCCGGCTTTCCAGGCAGACGCTGACATCGGCGCCGAGCGAACACGCCAGCGGCATGAGATCGCGCGCCTGCTCCTCGCCGCCATTGGCGCGTGCGAGCAGGCGGAGCGCGGCGGCCGCATCGGCCGAGCCGCCGCCAATGCCGGCGGCGACCGGCAGGCGCTTTTCGAGGCGGAAGGCGCCGGTGAGACACTCGGGATGGGCGATCGTGTAATATTCGGCGGCGCGGGCGACCAGGTTGCGGCCCTCCAGGCGACCGGCGAACCGCCCCTCGACTTCGAGCGAGAATGCCGCGCCCGGCTCCAGCGACAAGCGGTCGCCGACCGCGGCGAAGGCGACCAGGCTTTCGATCCGGTGATAGCCGTCGGCGCGGCGGCCCAGAACCCGCAGGCTCAGATTGACCTTGGCCCTGGCCTGCTCGCTCAGCCCCATCATGGGCGGGCGCGTTGGGCGCGAGCCCGCGTCAATTGTCTTTCTTGACGTTGGCCTCGGGCGTGGCCGCCTGCGCCTTGATCTGGCGCGGTTCCTCGAGGCCTTCGGCGAGTTTCCGTTTGATCTTCTTCTCGTCCTCGGGCTCGGGCTCGAAGGTCAGGGCCTGCGACCACTGATAGCGGGCCTCGAAGCGGCGCCCGACGCGCCAATAGGCATCGCCCAAATGGTCATTGATGACGGCGTCGTCGGGGCGCAGCTCGGTGGCGCGCTCCAGATGCTCGACCGCCTCGGCGTAATTGCCGAGCCGGTACTGGGCCCAGCCGAGGCTGTCGACGATATAGCCCGCATTGGGATCGAGCTTCGCCGCCTTGCGGATCAGGTCCAGCGCCTCCTGGAGATGGAGGCCCTTGTCGATCCAGGTGTAGCCCAGATAGTTGAGCACCGCTGGTTGCTCGGGGAACAGCTCCAGCGACTTCTTGAAGTCGGCCTCCGCCAACGGCCACTGGTCGGTGCGCTCGTAGCAGATGCCGCGGGCGTAATAGAGCGAGGCGTGCTGCTTCTGCGGCTTCTTCACCATCGCGATGGCGCGGTCGTAATAGGGGGTCGCCTCCTCGAAGCGTTTGTGCGCGCTCAGGATCTCGCCCAGCGCTTTGAGCGGCCTTGAATCGTCGGGGGTCTTTTCGGCGAGCCGGTCCAGCAGCTTCCTGGCTTCCTCGACGCGCTCCAGCGCGTTCAGGCTGTAGGCCGTCTTGACTTGGGATTCGAGCCAGAAGGGCGAGTCTTCGGGGACGCCCCGATAGGTCTCGACCGCCAGCTCGTGCTTGTCGCCCATTTGAAAGATGTCGCCGAGCGACACCTTGGCCAGCGTCGAGCCGGGATTGAGATAAAGCGCGATCTGCAGATAGATGGTGGCGATCTCGAAGCCGTCGTCGCCGGCCAGCGCGTCGCCGATGCCGTAGAAGACCTCGGCGATTCCCTGGGTCGGGGTCGTGACCACGAGTTCGGGGGTCTCGCCCGCCTCGATCTTCTTCAAGAGCGCACGCCCGTGCACGCTCTGCGGCACCCGGTCCAGATGGGTGTTGAGCACGTCGCGCGCCAAGTCCCTGTTTCCGGCATGGACGGCGTGGCTGGCATAGGCGGCGGCCAGGCGGCCGGCGCGGGGATTCTTCTGAAACGCCTGGGCGTAGGCCTTGCCGGCGATCTTGGGCTGGTTGGCCACGCCGGCGATCAGCGCCTTGTGGTAGCGGCGGTGCTGCAAGGTCCAATCGGGCAGGTCGGATTTGTCGAGCAGCCTGTAGGCGCCGCTCGGGTTGTTCTGCGCGAGCTTGGCCCACGCCTGGGCCAGCAACTTGGTGAGGTCGGAGATCGGCTCCTTGTCGGCCTCGCCGAACTGCTTCTCAGCGCTGGCATAGGCGCCGCGCTTGAAGTCGCGCACCCCCAGCACCAAGCGGGCCAGCCGGTTTTTCGGTTCGACCTTGGTCAGATCCTTGGCGAGATCGACCGCGCGGGGCCAATTGGCGGCCGCCACTTCGAGCAGAAAGGTCTGTTCCAGGATGACCGCGTTCTTGGGATCTGCGGAGAGCGCCTTGCCGTAGAAGTCGGCCGCCGTGGAAATGTCGCGCTGTCCCCTGGCGATGCGCCCGGCCAGATAGTTGCCGAGCAGATTGCCGCGCCCGGAATAATGCTCGCTGATCGGCCTGACATTGGAAAACGCGGCCGTAATGGCGATCAGAATGAGGGCGAGCGCGCCTGCCTGGCCCAAACGCTTCAAACGAGTCTGCGACATTTCCATGATGGCGTATCAGTGCCCGAATTCACGGGCTTTGCAAATCAAAATCCATCCAAAAGGGGCGCGCAACCTGAGCTGTTTAACCCGATCCCGCAAGGGCCAAATGGGCCGAAGGAGGCATCCTCGGGGCGCTTCCGCGCGTCCAGGCGCGCCGTTTACCCGCCCGGTGGTCGCGATATCCTGATCCGAGCTCCGTCAACCGAATACCCGAACCATTTCCCGTATCACAAATTCACATATTCGGGTAGTTGGGGCCGCCTCCGCCTTCTGGCGGTACCCAGGTGATGTTGCGTTCCGGATCCTTGATGTCGCAGGTCTTGCAGTGGACGCAGTTCTGGGCGTTGATCACGAAGCGTTTTCCACCCTTATCGGCGTCGTCGATCCATTCGTAGACGGCGGCCGGGCAATAGCGCGTCGAGGGCCCGTCATAGACCTCGAGCTCGTCCAGCAGCCGGTTCTGATCGCCGATCCTGAGGTGGCAGGGCTGGTCCTCCTCGTGATTGGTCGCCGACAGGAACACCGATGAGAGCCGGTCGAAGGTGAGCTGGCCGTCGGGCTTGGGATAGGTGATGGGCGCGCATTTGGCGGCCGGCTTGAGGCAATCGCTGTCCCGCTTGCCGTGCGGGAGCGTGTGGGAGAGGAAGGGCAGGATGGTGTTGACCCACATGTCGAGCCCGCCCAGCACGACCCCCAGCCTGGTTCCGAAGCGCGACCATAGCGGCTTGGCGTTGCGCACCGGTTTGAGGTCCTTGGCGACGGCGCTTTTGCGCACCGCCGGCTCGTAGTCGGAGAGCTCGTCATGGGCCCTGCCGGAAGAGACCGCCGCGAACACCGCCTCGCCCGCCATCGCGCCCGTCAGCATGGCGTTGTGCGAGCCCTTGATGCGCGGCACGTTCATGAAGCCCGCCGCGCATCCCACCAGCAGGCCGCCCGGAAAGGCGAGCTTGGGGATCGACTGCCAACCGCCCTCGGTCAAGGCGCGGGCGCCATAGGCGATCCGCCGCCCGCCATCGAAGACGGGGCGAATGCGGGGATGGGTCTTTAAGCGCTGGAACTCCTCGAAGGGCGAGAGATAGGGGTTCTCGTAGTTGAGGTGGACGACGAAGCCCACCGACACCAGGTTCTCTCCGAAGTGATAGAGGAACGAGCCGCCGCCGGTGGCGTCGTCGAGCGGCCAGCCGATGGTGTGCTGCACCAGGCCCCGCCGGTGCTTCGCCGCGTCGACCTCCCATAGCTCCTTGAGGCCCAGCCCGAACTTTTGCGGCTCGCGGCCGGCCTCCAGATCGAAGCGCGCGATCAGCTCCTTGGTGAGCGAGCCGCGCGCGCCTTCCGCCAGGATGGTGTATTTGGCGTTGAGCTCCATGCCGCCCATGTAGCTCTCCTTGTGATCACCCTCGCGCCCCACGCCCATCTCGCCGGTGGCGACGCCGGCGAGCGCGCCCGCCCCGTCGAACAAAAGCTCGCTCGCCGCGAAGCCCGGATAGACCTCGACGCCGAGCTCCTCGGCCTGCTGGGCGAGCCAGCGGCAGAGATTGCCGAGGCTGGCCACGTAATTGCCGTGATTGCTCATGAGCGGCGGCATCAGAAAGCCGGGCAGCGCGAGCGCGCCCTCTTGGGTGAGATAGAGGAAGGTATCCTTGGTGACGGGCGTGTCGAGCGGCGCGCCACGCTCGCGCCAATCGGGGATCAGCTCATCGAGACCCACCGGGTCGATCACCGCGCCCGAGAGAATATGGGCGCCGACCTCCGAGCCCTTCTCGAGCACCACGACCGAGATGTCGCGGTCCCGCGCCTGGGCAAGCTGCCTGATCTTGATCGCCGCCGCGAGACCCGCCGGTCCCGCGCCCACGACGACGACGTCAAAGTCCATCGATTCGCGCTCGGCCATGACGCCGCCACCCCGCTCAAGAAGATCAATGCACGAAAAACCGTGGATAGACCCCGCCGGCGCCGGGCGTCAATCGCTTCGCCTCGCCCCCGGCGCCCCGCCATGCTAAGCAAGGCCTGAGGACTTGCAGGCTCCGCTCCGCCCATGACCCAGCCCGAACACGCCCCAGCCGGTCTCATCGCCTGGTATCTCGCCATGGGCGTCGACGAGGCGGTGGGCGATCAACCGGCCGATTGGTTCGCCCGCGCCGCGCCCGGGGGAAAGGCCCCTGGCCGGGCGGATCCGCGCCCGGACGAGCGCATACGGCCCCCGCGCGCGGCAGCCGAGCCGGCCCCTTCCCGCCCGTCCGCGCCGGCGCCGATGGCCGCCCGCGACGCCGGGACCAAGGCGGGCGAGGCGGCGAGCCTCGAGGAGCTCGAGGCGATGGCGGGCGCCTTCGACGGCTGCCCGCTCAAGGCGACGGCCAAGAATCTATGCTTCGCCAGGGGGAGCGAGCACGCCCGCGTGATGCTGATCGGCGAGGCGCCGGGCCGCGACGAGGACTTGCAAGGCCGCCCCTTCGTCGGCCACGCCGGCAAGTTGCTGGATAAGATGCTGGCGGCGATCGGGCTCGGCGAGGACGACGTCTACATCACCAACGTCGTCTATTGGCGCCCGCCGGGAAATCGCACGCCGACGCCCCAGGAGGTACAGGCCTGCCGGCCGTTCCTGGAGCGGCAGATCGAGCTGGTGGACCCCGACATCCTGGTGTTTCTGGGGGGCGCCGCGGCCAAGCAGATGTTCGACACCAGCGACGGCATCATGCGGCTGCGCGGCAAGTGGCGCACCGGCGCCTTCGGCGGCAAGGAGCGCCGGGCGATGGCGACGCTGCACCCGGCCTATCTGCTCCGCAACCCGTCGGCCAAGCGGCTCGCCTGGCACGACCTGCAGCAGATCAAGGCGGCACTGGCGGACTGACTTTGCGGTTCCGCGCGGCCGGCCGGCGGCGCTATGATGGCCGCGGCGCCCGGTCCGTCAACCGCCGGCCCGCCAAGGTGCGAGATGACCCATGTCCCGGATCGACGAAACGATAGCCTTCGTGCCCGTGCGGATCGCGGTTCTGACCGTCTCCGACACGCGCACGCCCAAGACCGACAAGTCCGGCAATCTGCTGGCCGAGATGCTGACTGATGCCGGCCACGAGCTCGCCGAGCACGCCATCGAGAAGGACGACGTCGAGGCGCTGCGGGCCCGCGTCAAGGGCTGGATCGAGGACCCCGAGGTGGACGTGGTGATCACCACCGGCGGCACCGGCTTCACCGGGCGCGACGTGACGCCCGAGGCCTTGCGGCCGCTGTTCGAGAAGGAGATCGACGGCTTCTCGACCGCCTTCCACATGCTGAGCTTCGAGAAGATCGGCACCTCGACCATCCAGTCGCGCGCCTGCGGCGGGGTGGTCCAAGGCACCTACATCTTCTGCGTCCCGGGCTCGCCGGGGGCCTGCAAGGACGCCTGGAACGGCATCCTCAAATACCAGCTCGACATCCGCCACCGCCCCTGCAACTTCGTCGAGATCATGCCCAGGCTCCAGGAGCATCTGGAGAAGGCGGGCTGAGCCTATTGGACGAGCCGCGCGCGCCGCGGCGGCAGGGCGCGGTAATCGGCGCCACTGTCCACGTCGCCGAGCCGGTCCACCAGCGCGACGCTCCGGCCCTTCAGATTGGCGAGCGTGTCGGCGAGCGCGTGCGGGCCCGACCAGCGCACGCCCGGGAAGGGATCGAGGAGACGCGGCCGCCGCCGCAGGCCGACGAGCCAATAGCCGCCGTCCTCGGCCGGCCCCAGCACCGCCTCGTTGCGCCCGAGCTCCCGGAACGCGCGCGCGATATGGCGGGGCGCGACGCCCGGAATGTCGCTACCCACGATCACCACCGGTCCGGGCGGCATTTGCGCCATCAGCCGGCCCATGCGCGCTCCCAGACCGCCGCCGCCCTGGCCGCGGCGCAAGCTCGCCTCGATCGGCCAAAAGCCGCTCGAAAGCGCCCGGTCCGGCGTCACCGCGAGCACCAGGCGCCAGCGCGGATCTCGCCCCAAGCGCTTGAGAAGATGGGCCGTGGTGCGCCGGTAGAACAAGGTGGCGCGCACCCAGCCGACGTCACGCGCCAGCCGCGACTTGACCCGCCCCAGCCCCGGCTCCCTCGCCATCACCACCAGCCAGCGCGGCGGGCCTTCAGCCATAGAGCCGGGCGAGCGTCTTCGGCGGCACGCGCATGTAGTAGAGCGAGACGCAGGCGAAGTTGCGCAGCGCGCGCGAGAAGTAGCCGTCGCGCTTGTAGCGCACCGCGCTGGTGACGGCGCGAGAGCGCAGCATGACGAGCTGCTTGCGCTCCAGGCGGCGCACCAGGTCGACGTCCTCCATGACCGGGAGCGGGCTATAGCCGCCGAGCGCGTGGTAGAGCCGGCGCGGGATCAGCAGCCCCTGATCGCCATAAGGGAAGCGCAGCAGTGCGCAGCGCGCGCCGACGAGGGATTCGAGCAGGCGGGGCTTTAAGCCGTAATCGTCTAGCGCAAACCGGAAGGCGGCCGCCGCCAGCGGCCGCTCACCCAAGTCCACCCGCTCGATGAAGGCCGCCGCCTCCTGTTCCCAGCCCGGCTCCAGCATGGTGTCGGCGTGCAGGAACAAGAGCCAATCGAAACGTGCCGTTCTGGCGCCGGCGGCGAGCTGACTGCCGCGGCCCCGCGGCGCCTCGAGGAAATGGGCTCCCGCCGCGTCGGCGATCATCTCCGTGCCGTCGCGCGAGCCGCCGTCTGAGATGATGACCTCGCGTACCACGCCCTGTACCGTCGCCGGCACCAGCGCCGCCAGCGTCGTGCCCAAGCCCGCTTCCGCGTCGAGCGTCGGTATGATCACCGAAATCATGGCCGCGATCATAGCGTTTCGGACCCCGCCCACAAGCAAACGCCGCAGCACTCGGCTAAAATGTTCTTGATTTGTTCTATTTTGCCGCCTATCCTCGCACCCATGTCGGCTCTCCCTCCCATTTCCGGCCCTGTCGAGGACGAGATTCCGGTCGATCTGGGCGGCGTCGAGCGACGGCGACGGCGCGGCCGCGGCGCCCAATCGAACCGCTCGGGACGCTTCGAGACCTTCGTCTCCTTCGCCAGCGACGACGGCTGGGGGACGCTCGAGGCGCTGGAGCCCTTCAAGACCGAGGTACAGGCCGAGCGCCCGGCCAGGATCATCACCCGCAACGCCTCCCCCGACATCAAGTTCGACCGCTCCATCAACCCCTATCGCGGCTGCGAGCATGGCTGCGTGTATTGCTATGCCCGGCCGACCCATTGCTTTCTCGGCCTCTCGGCGGGGCTCGACTTCGAGAGCAAGCTGTTCGTCAAGCAGAACGCCGCCAAGCTTCTCGAGAAGGAGCTCGCCGCCGAGGGCTACCGCCCGCAAACCATCGCGCTCGGCGCCAACACCGACATCTACCAGCCGATCGAGCGCCAATACCGGGTGACGCGCAGCCTGCTCGAGGTGCTGGAGCGCACCGGCCACCCCGTCGTGCTGATCACCAAGTCGGCGCTGATCGTGCGCGACCTCGACATCCTCACGGCGATGGCCGAGCGCGGCATCGCCAAGGCGGCGATTTCGGTCACCACGCTCGACCGTAAGCTGGCCCGCGCAATGGAGCCGCGCGCCAGCACGCCGGAAAAGCGGCTCGAGGCGCTGCGGCTCCTGAGCGAGGCGGGCGTGCCGACGGCGGTCATGGTGGCGCCGATCATCCCGGCGCTGAACGACGCCGAGATCGAGACCATCCTGAAGCGGGCGAAGGCGGCGGGCGCGCGCGAGGCGGGCTACGTGCTGCTGCGGCTGCCGCACGAGCTGCGCGGCCTGTTCCGCGAATGGCTGCGCACCAACTATCCCGACCGCGAGGCGCACGTCTTCTCGCTGCTGCGCTCGACCCGGGGCGGCAAGGAGAACGACACCACCTGGGGCCGGCGGATGCGCGGCTCCGGCCCCTATGCCTGGCAGATCGGGCGGCGCTTCGAGATCGCCGCCAAGCGGCTCGAGCTCAACGAAAAGAGCTTCAAGCTGCGCACCGATCTGTTCCGTTCGCCGGCGGTTTCGGGGCAGCAACTGCGCCTGCTCTAGCGCGCCGGAGCAGACCGACCGTTGCCCGAATCGCCAGACCGCGCCAAGCTGGCGCCATGGTGGTCGCGCGCGACAAGAGAGAGGGTCCGGGCTACGCGCTCGAGGCGGCGTTCGCCCGCCGCCTCGGCGGGCCGGTCGCCGGCATCGACGAATCCGGCAGAGGCCCGTGGGCTGGACCGGTGGTGACGGCGGCGGTGGTGCTCGACCCGCAAGCGATTCCGCACGGCCTCGACGACTGCAAGCTGCTCGATCCCGGCACGCGCGCGCGCCTCTATGACGTGATCGTTGCCCGCCATCAGGTTGCGGTGGGGGTCGGCGATGTCGAGCGCATCGACCGCGACAACATCCTCCAGGCGACCCTGTGGGCGATGGCGGCGGCCCTCGATGCTCTCCCCACCCCGCCCGCCGGCGCGCTCGTCGACGGCGACCACGCGCCTGAGCTTGCCTGCCCCTGCCGGACGGTGATCGGCGGCGACGGCCTCTCGCTCTCGATCGCGGCCGCCTCGATCGTCGCCAAGGTGACCCGCGACCGGCTGATGGAGAAGCTCGCCCGCGCCCACCCCGCCTATGGCTGGGAACGCAACAAGGGCTACGGCACCAGGGCGCACGCCGAAGCGCTCGAGCGCTTCGGCGCCACCCCCCACCACCGCCGCTCCTTCAAGCCGGTTGCCGCGGTGCTGGCGCGCGAGGGCGCCTGAGCCGGGACCGCCCGCGCCACTGGCGCCGACGTCCAACATCCGACATTAAGCCAACCTTTACCCTCGCCCCCGCATCCTAGCGGACGATCCCCGGCGGCCGCGCGCGGCCACTGGTATTGCGTTTGGGGGATGGGGTGTGATGGGCAAATGCGGGACCCGCGAGCCGTTGGCGCTCGACAGGGTGATCATCGGCGATTGCGTCG
>CAYVYD010000084.1:0-119 GCA_964454415.1 uncultured Hyphomicrobiaceae bacterium
CAGGGACGCATAATACTAGGCGCGGAATGCCCGAAGGGCATGACAGGGACGCATAGTACTAGGCGCGGAGGGCCGATGGCCCGACCGGGACGATTAGGGTGGGAGCGCGAATAGCCGTG
>CAYVYD010000084.1:219-9587 GCA_964454415.1 uncultured Hyphomicrobiaceae bacterium
AGCGGAACGACCGCGCGAAGCGCGGCAGGCCGTTGCGGCCCGGGCGTTAGCCCGCGCCCGCGCAGGCCTTGAGGCGCAGCCTCAAGAATAGCCGTGAGCGGAACGACCGCGCGAAGCGCGGCAGGCCGTTGCGGCCCGGGCGTTAGCCCGCCCCCGCGCATGCCGCGCGACCCCGGGAGCGCGAATAGCCGTGAGCGATATTGAGCAGATGCGCCAGCATGTTTGACGGGTTACCCGCGCTCGCATAGAACGCAGCGAGCGAAACGGATAGCACATGTCCCACAACACCTTCGGTCATCTCTTCCGCGTGACCACCTGGGGCGAGAGCCACGGCCCGGCGATCGGCTGCGTGATCGACGGCTGCCCGCCCGGCATCGCCTTCACCAGGGACGAAATCCAGGCGTTTCTCGACAAGCGCCGGCCGGGGCAATCCCGCTACACCACCCAGCGCAAGGAGCCCGACCGCGTCGTCGTCCTCTCCGGCACGCTTGAGAATTCTGAGACCGGCGAGCACGTGACCACCGGCGCGCCGATCGCGCTCGAGATCGAAAACGTCGACCAGCGCTCCAAGGACTATTCCGAGATCGAGACCGTGTTCCGGCCCGGCCACGCCGATTTCACCTATGTGGCCAAATACGGCCTGCGCGACCACCGCGGCGGCGGCCGCTCCTCCGCCCGCGAGACCGCCATGCGGGTCGCCGCCGGCGCCATCGCGCGCAAGGTGGTGCCGGGTCTTACGGTCCGCGCCGCCCTCGTCCAGATGGGCACGGAAGGAATCGACCGCGCCAATTGGGACTGGGAGGAGGTCGCGCGCAACCCCTTCTTCTGCCCCGACCATTCGGCCGTCCAGGGCTGGGCCGCCTATCTCGACGGCATTCGCAAGGCGGGCTCCTCCTGCGGCGCGGTGATCGAGGTGGAGGCGGCGGGCGTGCCGGCGGGCCTCGGCGCGCCCGTCTACGGCAAGCTCGATTCCGATCTGGCGATGGCGATGATGAGCATCAACGCGGTCAAGGGCGTCGAGATCGGCGCCGGCTTCGCCGCGGCCCAGCTCACCGGCGAGGAGAACGCCGACCGGATCCGCATCGGCAAGGACGGTCTTCCGAGGTTTCTCTCCAACAATGCCGGCGGCGTGTTGGGCGGCATCTCGACCGGCCAGCCGGTGATCGCCCGCTTCGCCGTCAAGCCGACCTCCTCGATCCTCACCCCCATGGAGACGATCGACGCGGAAGGCAACGAGAGAGAGATCTCCACCAAGGGCCGGCACGACCCCTGCGTGGGCATCCGCGCGGTCCCCATCGGCGAGGCGATGATGGCGCTGGTGCTGGCCGATCACTATCTGCGCCACCGCGGCCAGGTCGGCGGCCTCTAACTTTTAGCCGGGCGGCGCCGCGGCGATCGGTCTTGGATCGCCCCAGTGGATGCCCGGAACAAGTCCGGGCATGACGCTTTGGGAAAATGCCCCTGCGAAGCGCGAGTCGCTCGCTCGTCATCACCGGCCTTGTGCCGGTGATCCAATTGGGCGGCGGCCACGTCGTCATCGCCCGGTCAGAACCTGCCCCGGACTTGATCCGGGGGCGCCCCCGCGCAGGCCTTGACGCGCAACCTCAAGAATTGCCGCGAGTGAAAATACAACCCTTATCAGCCGGGCGGCGCCGGGAACTCGCGCACCCTTGCGTGTCTCGCCTGCGCCAGCAGCGCCACCTTGAGCGCCTGGCGCTCGATCCGGTAGAGCATGCGCAGCCCCCCGGCCCGCGCCTCGATGAAGCCTCCGGCTGGCGTCCCCGTGGCCGGCTCCGCGCGCTGGCGCGCCCGCCTCAGCCCTTCGAGCGCGGCCGCCACCCGCTGCGCCTCGCGGCGGGGCAGCGAGCGGAACACCTCGGCCGCCTGATGCGAGAACTCAACCCTTAAGATCGAGCCGGTCCCGGAGCAGACCGTCGCTGGCGCCGGCGCCGAGATAGCCCTCCTCGTCGGCGTCGGCCGCCTTGCCGGCCCAATACGATCTCTCAACTTCGTCCAAACGCTCATATTCCTCAAACGCCACCACCACCGCCACGGGCCGGCCGTGCTTGGCGATCAGCACGGGTTCCGACCGTGCCGTATCCAGCAACCGCCCGAATTGGTTCTTGGCATCCTTCGCGGTGAAAAACTTCATGAGAGCCCACCCAAGCGGCCGGTGGACCCCGGCCCCCTGGCCCCTGTTGCGCGAGGCCCCGATTGAAGCACGCCGCCCCTGGCCCTGTCACCATCCCCCGGCACGCGGTTCCCGTAAAAATGCGTGAGACGTGGAACGGGGCCGGCCGGCCCCGCGCGTCTCTGCCGGCGCCGAGTGGCCAAAATAGCCCAAATGGCCGTTGTTTGCCGATCGGCGGGCCCGGCGCGGCCGTCTCAACCTTCCCGCGGCGCCGTGTCCGCGATCGATGGCCGCGCGGCGTGGGCCTCCTTGAGCGCGCGCAACGTGGCCACTCCCGGGATCCAGGCAGCGCCGGGGAAGCGGAACTCGACATAGTCGAGCGCCACGATTCCCGCGATCAGGCCGAGATTGAGCGGTATTGAATGGCTCTCGCCGAGCAAGGCGTCGAACCGCTCGAGGCCGGTGATCATGCTGCGGCGGCGGCGCTGCCCCACCGGCGCGTCGTCGAAGGCGGGCTCGGTGATCGCGCCGCTGGTGATCAGCCGTCCCACCAGCGTGTGGACGGCCGCCTCGGTCACCCCCATGGCGACGCCGGCGAGCTCGATCACCGCCGCCGGGTGGACGTTGAGCAGCGAGGGCTCCGGCTTCTCGGTCTCCGCCCACAGCGCGATCAGCAGGCTTTCAGTCAGCGCCTTTCCGTCGTCGAGCACCAGCGCCGGCACCCGGCCGGCCGTGTTCGCCTTCATGAGTTCCGGGTCGTCGGCCCACGGATTGACGTAATGCACCTCGAAGTCGAAGTCCTTCTCCAGCAGGCAGATGCGGGCGATGCGTCCATAGGGCGAGGTGGTGTTGATCAGCAGCTTCATGGGGCTTTCCTTGGGTTGTCCCCGACTCGCGCTATACCGCCCCCGTCGCCGGGGACGCCGTGTTGCGGTCATGGTAATGCACTCCCGCCGCGCCGAACAGCGCCATGGCGGCGGCCGCTGTCACAGCACGCTGTTGCCGCCCCGCGCCCCTAAAGTGCATCTGGCCAAAGGCGGCGGAAATGCCCATCTTAGGCTTATTGGGGAAGCCCCCGTCCGCTCACGGCACCGATCAGGTCCGCCCTCGCCGCGTGGGTGCCGCGAAATGGCTAAGGATGCCGAGTTCATCGCGCGTAAACGCCGCGCGGGGTAGGATGGGACCGCATGGAAGTGGGCGGCATGAACATGTCCGATGGCAAGCGCGTTCGTTAGATGACCAGGCGGAGAAAACACGCCAAGGCCCCCGCCAGGTTCGGCCGGCTCGAAAGCATCGGCCGCCTGATCCGCTACCGCCTGCACATCCCCATGAAGCGCAGCACCCATCCCCCCAACTTCATCGCCCGCGGCGTCATGATCGGCATGATCTGGGCGATGACGCCGTTTTTCGGCCTGCAGATGACGCTGGTGTTCCTCACCTGGCTGGCGGCGCGGCGCGCCTTCAACTGGGACTTCTCGCTAGCCAACGGCCTGGCCTGGACGTGGACGACCAACGTCTTCACCATCATTCCGGCGTTCTACGTCTTCTACGTCACCGGCCAGATCCTTCTCGGCCATT
Organism: uncultured Hyphomicrobiaceae bacterium; assembly: GCA_964454415.1. Taxonomy (GTDB): domain Bacteria; phylum Pseudomonadota; class Alphaproteobacteria; order Rhizobiales; family Methyloligellaceae; genus JAJFHN01. Next base: position 3,929 of record CAYVYD010000084.1, read on the forward strand.
TCAACGACATCACCGGCTACGACAGCTTCGCGGGCCTGTTCACCAGCGTCCACCAACCCGCCACCGGCCTGGCTGATCTGGTCTCCAAATGGTTCGCGGCCTTCGTCGTCGGCGTCGGATTGCCCATGACCGTCGGCTCGATCCCGTGGGCGGCGCTCGCGGGATGGATCGCCTACTGGTTGAGCCTGCGCTTCGTCACCGAGTTCAGGGCGCGCCGCGCGCACGCGATGCGGAAGTCCGGCCCCGGCAAACGGGTCCCGCGCCCCGCGCGCCGCCGCGCTCCGGCGGCGGGCGGCCGTGGCGGCGTGCTGAAGGAAGGGTGAAACGGCATGATCGAAAGCGAACTTCTTGCCGAACAAGCCATATTGATCGTCAAGCCCCACGGCGCGCTCGCCTCCTCCGATTTCGAGCGCATCGCCCGGCAGGTCGATCCCTATATCGAGCGCAACGGCGCCCTCCACGGCTTGATGATCGAGGCGGAGTCGTTCCCCGGCTGGAAGGATTTCAGCGCGCTCGTCTCCCACTTCCGCTTCGTCGCCGATCACCACCGCAAGATCGAGAAGGTGGCGGCGGTGAGCGACAGCGCCGTCTTCTCCATCCTGCCGGCCATGGTCGATCATTTCGTCGGCGCCGAGGTCAGGCATTTCGACTATGAGGACCGCAAACAGGCGCTCGCCTGGCTGACCGCCCGCTGACCGGCGGCCCCGCCCCAACGCTCTTCCCCCTAAGGCGATCCGGGCCGTCGTCGAAATCCCGGGCACGCCGATACCCCGCCGAAAACAAACGCTATTGTGGGTTTGGCCCGGACCCGCCGCCGCGATACCTTAAGGACGGCTTCGGCCGGAATGGCGCGGACGATGAATGCATTGAGATGTCTCTTTCTGGCCGTCCTTGTTGGCGCGCTCGCGGGCTGCGCAAGCCTGTTTGAGTCCGATTCCTACACCGGCTACGTGGAGGGCGATTTCATCCTGGTCGGCCCCGACGAAAGCGGCCGCCTCGAGACGCTCTCGGTGCACGAGGGCGACGACGTGGCCGACGGCGCGCCGCTCTTCACCCTGGAGAGCAAGACCGAGCGCGCGGTCCTCGCGGCCGCCCGCGCCAAGCTTATCGAGGCCGAGGCCGCGCTCGCCCTCTCCGAGGTCGGCCTGGAACGGGCGAAGAAACTCTTGAAGCGGGGCGTGGTCGCCCAATCCCGCCTCGACGACGCGCGCGCGGCCTTCGACCGCGACACCGCCACCGTCAACGCCGCCAAGGCCGATATCGACTCGGCCGAGACGCGGCTCACCCGCCGCGCCATCTCCTCGCCGGTGACCGGCATGGTGCAGGAGGTGTTCTTCAGGACCGGCGAGGTCGTCGCCGCCGGCCGGCCGGTGGTCTCGCTGCTTCCCCCCGGAAACCTCAAGATCCGCTTTTACGTGCCCGAGCCCGACCGGCCGCTGGTGCGGGCCGGAACGATGGTCGACGTCGCCTGCGACGGCTGCAAGGGGGGTCTCACCGCGCGCGTCTACTTCGTCTCCGGCGAGGCCGAATACGCGCCTCCCGTGATCTTCTCGCGCGAGGAGCGCTCCAAGCTGCTCTATCTGGTGGAGGCGCGCCCCGGCGGCGAGGCGGCCAGGCTGCCCATCGGCCAGCCGGTGACCGTGACGCTGGCCGACGAGCGTCAGGCGGCGTCGCCATGAAAGGCACCGTGATCGAGGTCGAAGGGCTCACCAAGTCGTTCGGCGACCTCGTCGCCGTCAAGGGCATCGACCTGCGGGTGCCGGAAGGCGAGATCTTCGGCTTCCTCGGCCCCAACGGCAGCGGCAAGACGACGACGATCCGCATGATCTCGGGCCTGCTCACCCCCGATTCCGGCCACGGCACCTGCCTCGGCTACGACATCGTCACCGAAAGCGCCCAGATCAAGCGCCGCGTCGGCTACATGACCCAGCGCTTCAGCCTCTACCGGGACCTTTCGATCCGCGAAAATCTGGAATTCGTCGCCCGCCTCTACGGCGTGGCGCGCCCGCGCGAGGCGGTGCGGGCGGCGGTCGAGCGACTCGGCCTCGAGGAGCGCGGCGATCAGCTCGCCGGCAACCTCTCCGGCGGCTGGCAACAGCGCCTCGCGCTTAGCGCCAGCATCATCCACGAGCCGCGCCTGCTGCTGCTGGACGAGCCCACCGCCGGCGTCGATCCCCAGGCGCGCCGCGAATTCTGGGACCACATCCATCACCTCGCCGCCGACGGCATCACCGTTCTGGTCTCCACCCATTACATGGACGAGGCCGAGCGCTGCCACGAGATCGCTTATATCTTCTCCGGCGAATTGCTGGTCCGCGGCACCGCCGAGGAGGTGGTGGCGCGGTCCGGGCTCACCACCTGGATCGTGACCGGACCCGGCCTGCAGGACCTTTCCGACCGGCTGGCGGACTCGCCGGGCGTCGACATGGTCGCGCCCTTCGGCGCCAATCTGCACGTCAGCGGCCGCGACCGCAAACGGCTCGACGCCACCGTCGCCGAGCTGCGCGCCGCCGGCAAGTCCCACAAGTGGCGCCGCGGCGCGCCGAGCCTGGAGGACGTCTTCATCCACCTGATGCAGACCCGGACGAAGGTGGCGGCATGAGAGCGACGGAAGCGATGGAGAAGCTGCGGTTCCACCTGCCGGAGAGGCTTCGGGTTTCCGGCTTCTGGGGCCGGCTCTGGGCGATGATCGTCAAGGAGTTCCTTCAGCTCCGCCGCGACCGGCTCACCTTCGCCACCATGATCGCCATCCCGATCATCCAGATGACGCTGTTCGGCTACGCCATCAACACCAATCCGCGCGACCTGCCGACGGTGGTGCTGGCCCGCGACCAGGGCCCGCTCACCCGCGCCATCCTGACCTCGCTCGTCAATACCGGCTATTTCGACATCGACGAGACCGTCCGCACCTCCGCCGCCCTCGAGCACCGGATCCGCTCGGGCACGGCGCTGTTCGGCATCGAGATCCCGGCCGATTTCGAGCGCGACGTGCGCCGCGGCGACAGGCCGGCGATCCTGGTCATCGCGGATGCCTCCGATCCCACCGCGACCGGCAACGCCATCGCCGCCCTGCAGGGCGTCATCAGCAGCGCGCTCAAGCGCGAGCTGCGCGGCCCCGACGTCTCGCTGAAGCGCGAGCTGCACGGTCCCGACGTGGCGCTCGACTCCGGCAACTCCCCCTTCGAGCTGCGCGTGCACCGGCGCTACAACCCGGAAGGTTCGACCAACCTCAACATCGTCCCCGGATTGCTCGGCATCATCCTGACCATGACCATGATGATGTACACCGCCCTCGCCGTGACCCGCGAGATCGAGCGCGGCACCATGGAGAACCTGCTCTCCATGCCGATCCGCCCGGTCGAGATCATGCTGGGCAAGATCCTGCCCTTCGTGCTGGTGGGATTCGCGCAGATGGCGCTTATTCTGGTCGCCGCCTACACCCTCTTCGACGTTCCCATCCTGGGGAGCGTCTGGCTGCTCGTGGTCCTCACCACGCTGTTCGCGCTCGCCAATTTGGCGATGGGCTACACCATCTCCACCTTCGCGACCAATCAGCTTCAGGCGATCCAGATGACGTTCTTCGTCTTTCTTCCCAACATTCTGCTTTCGGGCTTCATGTTCCCGTTCCGCGGCATGCCCGATTGGGCGCAATGGATCGGCGAGGTGCTCCCCCTCACCCACTTCCTGCGCATCGTCCGCGGCATCATGCTGAAGGGCAACGGGCTCGCCGACATGGAGCTCGACGTCTTCGCCCTCGCGCTGTTTTCGGGCGCCATCATGGCGCTCGCGCTGCTGCGCTTCCGCACCACGCTCGATTAGTTGATGGGGCCGGGAGGTTGGCAGAGCTTGTCGGCCATGAGCCTCTCGTGGAAAACGGGACGCTTCGCCTTGATCTCGTTGCAGAGGTCGGCGCGGCCCGCCTCGTGGCGCTCCTCGCCATACTCCTTCATGTGGAAGCGGGCGTAGCTCACCGCCACGTATAGCGCGGCGACAACGAAGATCGCCGCCACGACGAGGCCGCTGCGGCGCTCGCCCGTTGCCTTTTGTTTTTTCGCGGCGGCTTCGCCCATCGTCGCAATCCCCGTCCAAACGAATAGCAAGTAATACGGCTATCCCCTGCCCCGGCCGCGGCCAATGATCTAGAGCAATGACAGGTCGGGTCCTTCGGGATTGCCGGCCCAGGCTTCCCTGAAGCGTTTCTCGGTCTCGGCCGCCGCGTCGGCGTCGCCCAGCGCCCGTTGCGTCTGCAGCAGGCCGTAGAGCGCCCAGCCATTGTTGGGGACGCGGTCGAGGCTCGCCATGAACACCTCGTTCGCAACCTCCGGCTGCTCGGCCCGCAGCAGCGCCGCGCCCAGCGCCTGGCGCACCGGGAAGTACCAATAGGGCGGTTCCAGATAGGGCAGCGAATCCTCGATCTCGACCGCCGTCCGGTAGGCGGCGATCGCCGCGCCCCGGTCGCCCGCGGCATCGGCGATCCGCCCCTCGACCACGTGGCGGGCGATCTGCAGCACGCCGCTCTTCACCGGCGCGATGTCCTCCGGGTAGGTGACGTCCTTGCGTTGATCGAGCTTGTCGATCGCCGCCGCCTCGGCGCGCGCCTCCTCCAGGCGGTTCTCGCGCGCCAGCGCGACGCCCCTGGCGTAGTGCCACATGGCGCGGACGAACGGAAACTCGTCGCCCGGGTCCTCCATGGCGAGCACCGTTTCGGGATCGGCCATATGCGCGGACACCAGATAGGGCGCCTGCTTGATCAGTTGGATCCAGCCTAAATTCTTGGCCGTTTCGTCGGATACGGCGCCCTGCAGCCGGCGGGCGTAGGCGAGCGCGGTCGCCTCGTCGCCCGTCATGAAGGCCGAGACCACCACGAAGTGGATGTTGTGGACGTGGTAGCCCTTCCGCCACAGGCTGGTGGTGTCGTGCACCTTGTCGAAATAGCGGTCGTCGGCCTCGACCGCCTTCTTGTTGAGCGCGACCGACTCCTTGAAGCGTCCGATCCGGTAGAAGGTGTGCGCGCCCATATGCACCAGGTGGCCGGCGCCCGGAACCAATTTGGCCAAGCGCTCGGCATAGGGCACCGCGGCCTCGGGCCGGTTCGAGGCCTCCGTCAGATGGATGTAGAAGTGGATCGCGCCGGCGTGGTTGGGGTGGGTGGCGAGCACCCTTTCGACCGTCTCGATCGCCTTGCCGACGCCGGCCTTCGGCGTCTTGCCGTCGGCCTGCCAATAGGCCCAGGGGGTGGTGTCCATCACCGCCTCCACGTAGAGCACGGCGACGTTCTCGTCATCGGGGAAGGCCTCGTGCGCCTTCGCCATGGCCGCCGCATAGGCCTTGTTCAGCGCCGCCCGGTCGGCTTTTTGGTTGGCCGAGTAGCGCCGCGCCGTGGCCGCGATCACCGCGCGCTCGCGCGCGCTCGCGTTCTTGCTCAACTCTTGCGCCTTGTCGATCGCGGCGAGCGCCGGCTCGGTCGCCTCCTTGTCCATCGGCGCGTTCACGTTGGGGCCCAGCACATAGGCTTCGCCCCAATAGCACATGGCGCAGCCGGGATCCTGCCGCCGGGCCTCCTGGAAGGCGCGCCGCGCCGCCGAATGGTTGAAGGCGTAGGCCCAGCGCATCCCCTGGTCGAAATAGTCCTGGGCGAGGGTGTATTTGGTCGAGACCG
>CAYVYD010000085.1:0-9586 GCA_964454415.1 uncultured Hyphomicrobiaceae bacterium
TTACATTCCCTGTCGCGGATCCGCTGCGCGGCTCCACTCCCCGCCTCTTGTTTGTCATGCCCGGGCTCGTCCCGGGCATCCACTTGGGCGGGCGAGGCTGGAATTCGGACGTTCGCAATTCTCTCGTCATGCCCGGGCTCGTCCCGGGCATCCACTGGGGCGGGCGGTAGGGCTCAGCCGCCTATGTCGGCCTGCTCGTAAAGGGCGTCGAGGATCGGGCATTCGGGCGTGGACCCGCCCCGGCATTTGGACGAGACCTCTTCGAGCGTCGCCTCGAGCCGCTCGAGGTCGTCAATTTTGGCGCGGATCGAGGCCAGATGGTCGAGGGTGAGATCGCGCATCTCGTCGCAGGTGAAGCTATCCCGTTCGGCGAGCGACAGCAGGGCGCGGATCTCGCGCAGCGGGAAGCCGAGGTCGCGGGCGCGGGCGATGAAGGTGAGGCGCTTGAGGTGGTTTTCGTCAAAGGCGCGGTGGCCGCCTCGGCTGCGCGGCGGATTGGGCAGCAGCCCGATCCGCTCGTAGTAGCGGATCGTCTCGATATGGATGCCGGTGGCGCGGGACAATTGGCCGATACTGATGCCGGAACCTCGCAAAAGTGTGATCTCCTCGGGGTTTTAAGGGCTTGAACCTGTAGTAACTACAGATCTTATATTAGCATCGAGACGATGGACCTGGGAGCATATTCATGACGGACGACGTCCAGCAGGTGGCGAAGATAGGAGTCGAGGAAACCGGCCAAGACCGGCAAGGCATTGGCCTCGAGCGGTTCGCGGTCACCGGCGGCATCCTCGGCGCGGTGGCGGCATCGAGCTGCTGCGTGCTGCCTCTGGCGCTCGCCGTATTCGGCGTCGGCGGAGCGTGGGCCTCCGGTTTGCGGGCGCTTGCGCCCTACCAGCCGATCTTCATAGCCCTGGCGTTGGGCGCGATCGGCTACGGCTTCTACCGCGTCTATTGGAAGGACGCGCGGCTGTGCGCGGAGGGTGAAGCGTGCGCGCGTCCTCTCCCCGGCAAATTCGTGCGGTCGGGCCTGTGGCTGGCGAGCCTGTTGGTCGCCGTCGTCGTAACCTTCCCGTACTGGCTTCCCTTCGCCGAGCCCTATCTTCCGTAAGGCCGTTTGGAGACTAAAATGAGACATATCAGCAGTTTAATCCTAGCCTGCGCGCTTATGACGATCACCATGCCGGCTCACGCGGCAGAGAGATCGGTGACGCTGAAGGTCGAGGGCATGACCTGCCCCGCCTGCCCCTATCAGGTGAAGCGGTCGCTAACAAAGATCCCGGGCGTTCGCGCGGCCGAGGTATCGCTCGAGACCAAGCAGGCCGCCGTCACCTATGACGACGCCGAGACGAATGTCGCCGCGCTCACCGCCGCCACGGCCAGTGCGGGCTTCCCGTCCGCGCTGGTGAACGAGGACCAAAAAACGGTTCAATGAGCCGATGAGCGACAAGAGGTTGTGGAAGGTTGGCGTCATCGGCGCCGTGCCGGTGCTTATTTGCTGCATCCCCTTGCTCGTCACGCTGGCGGGCGCGGCCGGTTTATCGAACCTGATCGGCACTGCCGATTTTGTGCCGTTGATGGCCCTGGCGGCGCTCCTCGCGCTGCCGGTTTGCCTGCTCGTTCGGCGGAAATGAGGTCGATGCCCCGGCCGCGATGGATTTTCAGTCGAGAGCAGAACGATGAGCGGTAAAGTTGAGAATTGCTGCGCTTCCGGAAACGGAAAGACGGTCAACGGCTACGACCTCGCCGTCGTCGGCGCGGGCTCGGCCGGCTTTTCCGCCGCCATCACCGCCGCCGAGGAGGGCGCCCAGGTCGCGCTGATCGGGCAGGGGACGATCGGCGGCACCTGCGTCAATATCGGCTGCGTGCCCTCCAAGACCCTGATCCGCGCGGCGGAGACCCTGCACCAGGCCAAGGCCGCCCGCCGCTTCGCCGGCATCGAGGCGGGCGGGCGGATCACTGACTGGCGGGCGGTCATGGCGGACAAGAAGGCGCTGGTCGAGCAGCTTCGCCAGGCCAAATATATCGACGTGCTGCCCGGCTACAACTCGATCGCCTACCGCGAAGGGCCCGCGCGGCTGACCGCAAGCGGCGTCGCCGTGAACGGCGAGGCCGTGAAGGCGGGCAAGACGATCATCACCACCGGCTCGTCCCCGTCCCTGCCGCCGATACCGGGCATCGGCCGGGTGCCCTACCTCACGAGCACGACGGCGCTGGAGCTCGAGCGCCTGCCGAAGTCGCTGATGGTGATCGGCGGCGGCGTTATCGGCTGCGAGCTGGGGCAGATGTTCGCGCGGATGGGGACCGAGGTCACGATCCTGTGCCGCTCGCGGCTGCTGCCCGATGAGGAGCCCGAGATCGGCGAGGTGCTCAAGCTCTCGTTCGCCGCCGAGGGCATATCAGTGCTGACGGGCGTCGCCTACAAGGCGATCCGGCAAGACGGCGCTGTCCATCTCGATTACGAGAAGGACGGCGCGGCGCACCGGCTCGCGGCCGAGCGGATCCTGATCGCGGCGGGACGGCGGCCCAACACCGCCGGTCTCGGGCTCGAGGAGCTCGGGATCGCGCTTCTCGCCAATGGCGGCATCAAGGTCGACGACCGGATGCGCACGACGCGGACGGGCGTCTACGCCGCGGGCGACGTCACGGGGCGGGACATGTTCGTCTACATGGCGGCGCACGGCGCCAAGATCGCCGCGCTCAACGCGTTGAACGGCGACGACCGGCGCTACGACGACCGCGCCATCCCCGAGGTGGTGTTCACCGACCCGCAGGCCGCCAGCGTCGGGTTGACCGAGGCCGAGGCGCGCGAGGAGCGGTTCGACGTCGTCACCAGCGTGCTCGATCTAGGCCACCTGCCGCGCGCGCTCGCCGCCCGCGACATCCGCGGCCTGATCAAGCTGGTGGCGGAGAAAGGGACCAAACGGCTGCTCGGCGCCCATATCCTGGCGCCGGAGGGCGCGGACTCGATCCAGACGGCGGCGCTCGCGATCAAGCAGGGCCTAACCTACGACGCGCTCTCCGAGATGATCTTCCCCTATCTCACCACCGTCGAGGGCCTGAAGCTCGCCGCCCAGACCTTCGACAAGGACGTCTCCAAACTCTCCTGTTGCGCCGGATGAGCAAGTGCGTGAGCGGTTCCCCCTCGGAGCGGGCGGACTGGGCGGGCAGCCTGCGCCAATTCGCGATCGTTTGGGGGCTGCCGGCGGCCGCCATCCTGGTGGCCGCGCCGTTCGCCCCGCCCGCCAAGACGCTTGTCTGGACGGGTGCCTTGATCTGGATGGGCGCCGCCTGCCTCGCCAATGCCCGCCGCTGCGGCCGCACCCATTGCCGGTTCACCGGGCCGTTCTTTCTCGCGCTGGCGGGCCTCACCCTCGCCCATGGCAGCGGCCTGCTGCCGCTCGGCCCCCATGGCTGGGGCGCGATCGGCCTGGGCGGGGCGATCGGCGCCGCCGCGTTGTGGTGGGGATCGGAGGCGGTGTTGGGAAAATACGCCGCCGGATCAGGGCGTTGAGAGAGCCGTGCGCGCCCGGATTCGAGATCCGGCGCCCTATTTGATCTGCTTGCGCAGAACCTCGGCGACGACCTGCACCGGCGATATCACCGGCGAATAGGGCGGCGCGTAGGCCAGGTCGATGTCGGCCATGTCGTGGGCGGTGAGCTCGCCCCACAACGCCGCGGCAATGGTATCGATCGCCTTGTCGACGCCGTCCTCGCCGACCACTTGCGCGCCCAACAGGCGGGCGGTTTTGGCGTCGGCGACCAGCGTCAGTTCGATCGGCCGCGAGGCCGGCATGTATTTGGCGCGGCTTTGGGCCTTGACGTGGGCGGAAACGGCGTCGAAGCCGGCTCTTTTGGCCTGTGCCTCGCTCAAACCAGTGGTGGCGACGGCGAGGTCGAACACCTTGAAGATGGCGGTGGCGAGAATGCCGGAGAAGGTGGCGTGGCCGCCCGCCATGTTCTCGCCGGCGACGCGGCCCTGCCGGTTGGCGATGTCGCCCAGCGGCACCCAGACGAGCTCGTTCGAGATGCGGTGGCGCGCCAGCACGCAGTCGCCCGCCGCATAGACGTTCTCGATATTGGTGCGCTGGCCGTCATCGGTCTCGATCGCGCCATTGGCCCCGAGCTTGACGCCGATCGACTTGGCGAGCGCGGTGTTGGGCCGCGTGCCGATCGCCATCAGCACCAGATCGCCGGCGATCTCCCCGCCCGACTCGAGCCGCACGCCGGTCTTGGTGATCTCGGCGACGCCCGAGCCCAGATGCAGGCCGACGCCCTTCTGCTCCAGATGCGACTGGACCTTGAGGGCCACGCTTTCCTCGAAATTGGGGAGCAGGCGGGGCGCGAGCTCGGCGATCGCGACCGCCTTGCCGAGCTCGTGAAAGGTCTCGGCCATTTCGAGGCCGATATAGCCGCCGCCGATGACGATGGCGCGGTTGGCCTTCCGGGCGAGGCCGCCGATGCGGTCGATGTCCTTCAGATCGCGCAGCACCGCCACCGGCGGCGCGCCGTCGGCGACGGGAATCGGCGGTTCGATCGGCTCGGCCCCGGTCGCGATCATCAGCTTGTCGAAGGGTTCGTGCCACGACTTTCCGGAAGCGAGATCGGTGACCGAGACCTCGCCCTTCTTCACGTCGATGGCCTCGACCCTATGGCCGACGCGGACGTCGATGCCGTCGCGGGCGAACTGCTCGGGCGTGCGCGCCACCAAGAACTTGCGGGGCACCGCCTCGGCGTTGGAGAGGTGATAGGGCATGCCGCAGGCCGAGTAGGAGACGTCGGCGCCCGACTGGAACAGCTTGATGTCGAGGTCCGGATTGCGGCGGCGCGCCGTGGCGGCGGCCTTGGAGCCGGCCGCGGTGCCGCCGATGATCACCACACGATCGGACATGACCGGTCCCTCAGCCTCGTTTCATGGTGAGATGGAGCACGGCCGGGGGACGCCGCCGCCCAGGCAAGCAGACGACGGCGTCGCCTCGGCCGAATTTCAGTTCTTGCCGTGCTTGTCCCAATAGCTGGCGAACACGGCTTCGGGCGTGATCTGGCGAGCGGTGATCGGCCGGGTCACCCAGGTGAGATTCATGAAATGGCGCACATTCACGTTTTCGGTCGTGATGTTGCCGCCCCATGAGCCGCAGGAGAGCGAGAGCGTATAGGGCATGCCGTTGCGCGGGCTGCCCGCCGCCTCGTTCAGGTTCTGGTTGACCACCACCCGCGCCGTCTTGGTGCCGAAGGCGAGCGCGTCCACGTGGGCGTCGTTCGAGGTGTGGATGCCGCAGGTGTGGCCCATTCCCTGATATTCGGTGATGGCGTTGACCAGGGCGACGGCGTTGTCGATGCCGCCGTCATATTTGTAGAGGGAGAGCACCACCGAGAGCTTCTCGCCGGAGAACGGGTGATCGTGGCCGACGCCCGTCTCCTCGACGATCAGAAAGCTCTTGCCCTCGAGCAGGTCGATGCCCGCGAGATCGGCGACCACTTGCGCCGACTTGGCGATCACGGCGGTGGTCGGGATATGGCCGCCGTCGGGCCACATGGCGGCCTGCAGCTTGGCCTTCTCCTCCGGCGAGCAGACATGGCCGCCGGCCTTCTGCAAAAGCCCCTTCAGCTTGTCGTAGATGCTGGAATGGGCGGCGACCGAATTGTCGGCGAGACAGCTCGTGGCGTAATCGAAGGTCTTGGCGCGGGCGATCATGGTGGCCGCGTCCTCGATGTCGCCGGTCTCGTCCACCACGTGGACCGAGTTGCCGACGCCGACGCCATAGGCCGGCGTGCCGGAGCTATAGGCCGCCTTCACCATGCCGGCGCCGCCGGTGGCGACGATCACGTCGGCCTGCTCCATCAGCTCCTGGGTCTTGGCGATCGAGGGCGTCTCGATCACCTGGATCAGATCGGCTGGCGCGCCCACCTGCTCGCAACCCCGGCGCATGGCCTCGACCACGGCGATCGAGGTTCCCTTGGTGCGGGGATGGGGCGCGATGACGATGGCGTTGCGCGCCTTCAGCGCCGAAAGCGCGTTGACGGGCGGCGTCGCGTCGGGACCGGTGGTCGGGATCAGCGCGGCGACGACGCCGACGGGCTTGGCGATCTTGACCAGGCCGTTCTCGGGATCCTCCTCGACCACGCCGCAGGTCTTGACCTTGCCCATGTCGACCAGGGTGCCGAGAATGCGATTCTCGAATTTGGCGATCTTGTCGGCGGTGTTGCCGAAGCCACCCTCCTCGACGGCGAGCTTGGCGAGCGCCTCGCGGTCCTTGAAGACCTGCCAGCCGACGGCGGTGACCAGCGCGTCGGCCTGCTCCTGGGTGTAGTCGGCGATCGCCGCCTGGGCCTTGCGGGCCGTCGCCATCATCTCGCCGATCTCGGCTCTGATTTCCTCCGGATCGGGCTTCTTCTTCGCGGGGGACTGTTCTGCGGCTTGCAGGGACATCTGAAATCACTCCTTGATGCGCGAATTGACGACGCGCGGTTTCGCTCCCAAAGAAAAGGCAAAAATGATCAACTATGGTCAACTAAGACCATTTCAGATGCAAGGAAAAAAGCCTGAAAAATCGGCATCGGCGTCGCCGACTACGCCGAAAGTCTAACACATCAGTCCCGCAGGCGGATCCTGGCATCGACGATCGTCAGGCCCATTGGGCCCGCAATCAGGGGGTTGATGTCGAGTTCATCCGCCCACGGGCTGGCGGCGAACCAGGCCGAGACCCGGGCGATCAGGGCGGCGAGCGCCGCGCGGTCGACGGCAGGCGTTCCCCGCAAACCGTCGAGCAGGGCATGGCCCTTGAGGCGCGCGATCATGCCGCGGGCCTCGGCCTCGCCGACCGGCGCCAGCCGCAGGGCCACGTCTTGAAGCGCCTCGACCCACACGCCACCCAGCCCGAACAGCACGACCGGGCCGAACTGGGGGTCGCGATGGCCGCCGACGATGAGCTCGATGCCGGGATCGGCCTGGGCCTGGATCAGAACCGGCCCCGGCCCCAGCCGTTGCTCGAATTGGGCGAAGGTGGTCTCGACCGCATCCCTGTCGCCGAGGCCGAGGACGACGCCGCCGGCGTCGCTCTTGTGCACGAGCCCAGCGCGCTCTGACTTCATAACGACGGGAAAGCCGAGCTCGTCAGCGGCGGCGGATGCTTGCGGCGCGCTCTCTGCGATCCGCCAGGGCGCGAGCGGCAGATTTTCCTTCTCGAGGGCGGCGAAAACGGCCGCAGTCGGCAGCCAGCCGTCATGGGCAGGGGCATCCGGTTTGGCGCCGGCATCGGTTTTGATTTGCGGCAAGGCGTGAATTTCGGGCCGCAGCGTGCTCAGCAGGCAACGGGCGGTGCGTTCGGTCCAGGGCTCGCAGGATATGCCGGCTTCGAGCAGTTTCATGCGGTTGGCGTCGGCCTCGCCGGAGGCGACCCAGCAGACATGAACCGGCTTCCGGCAACCGGCCTCGCGGGCGCGTTCGTGCTCGGCGATGACGCGCTCGGTCACCTCCGGCATCTGGGCGGAGCGCTGCAGCAGCACGATGACGACGGCGTCAACCTCGTCGCTTTCGAGCAGGGCGCGCATGGCGCCGCCATACATGTCTGGGTAACGGGACCAGGTGGCCGTCATGTCGATCGGATTTTGCGCGCTGGCATAGGCGGGCAGCAGGGCGGCGATCCGCGTCCTCAAGGCCTCCGAAAGCTTCGGGACCCGCAAGCCGCCCTCCTCGATGAGGTCGGCGAGCTCCACGCCGGTTCCGCCCGAATTGGAGATGATGCCGACGCGCTTGCCGGCGAGCGGGGGCTGTCGGTCCAGTGCCGAGGCCACGTCCAGCAGCGCGAGGCCGTCGCGCACCACGATGATGCCGGCTTGCTCCAGGGCCGCGGACGCGATGGCGGTGTCGCCGGCGAGCGCCGCGGTGTGGCTCGCCGCGCCGCGCTTGGCGGCCTCGCCGCGTCCGGTCTTCAACAGGACGATGGGCTTGTTCGGCGTGACCGCCTGGGCGGCCTCGAAGAAGCCGCGTCCGTCGCTGAAGGACTCCAGCAGCATGGCGATGACGCGGGTTTCGTCGTCCTCGCCGAAGACGCTCAACAGATCGACCTCCGTCACGTCGGCCTTGTTGCCGGGGGAGGCGACCTTGGCGAAGCCGATCGCGTTTTCGCGCGAATGGGTGAAGGCGGCCATGCCGTAGGCGCCCGATTGGGTGATCAGCGAGATTCCGCCAGGTGCCGGAAGGCCCAGCGCGATGGAGGCGTTGAGCCCCGTATGGGGGTTCAGCACGCCGAAGCAGTTGGGACCGACGACGCGGACGCCGCCCTCGCGCGCGATTCCCGTCATGCGGTCCTGAAGAGCCTCGCCCTCGCTTCCGGTTTCGGCGAAGCCGCTGGTAATGACGAGCGCCGTCGCGACTTTCGCCGAAACGCAGTCCTCCATGACGGCCGGCAGGGTCGCGGGCGGGGTGACGACGACCGCCAGATCCGCGCCCCCCGGGATCTCGCCGAGGCTGGCAAAGGCCCGCCGGCCCAGAATCTCGCGCTCCTTGGGGTGGACGGGGATCACCTCGCCCCTGAAGCCGGAAACCTCGCTCAGGAGATTGCTCATGGCGACATGGCCGGCCTTGCCCTTGGTGGCCGAGGCGCCGACCACGGCGACGCGGGCAGGGGTGAACAGCGCCTTGGCCCACGGCTTCATGCGCCCTCGCCGGGTTTCGCGAACAGGCTGGGCTCGCCGCCGGTATGGAGAAAAACCGCCTGCTTCATGCCCTCGAACCGGCCCTCGCCCACATGGCGCATGTAGCCGGCAAACGCCTTGCCGGTATAGACGGGATCGAGAAACACGCCGCAGGCGCGCGCGGCGGCGCGGAGGGCGGTGTTGCCCTCCTCCGACGCGATGCCGTAGCCCTCGCCGATGAAGCCGTCATGGACGGTGATGACGGCGGGATCGATATGGTGCTCGATGCCGACGAGGGCGGCCGTGTCCCGCGCGAAGGTGGCGGCGCGCCCGCGCGCCTCCTCTGCGGGGCGGCTCACCGTGTAGCCTTCGATGGTCCAGGGCGCGCCGATCAGGGCCGAGCCCAGCAGCCAGCCGGCGAGCGTCGCGCCCGAGCCAACGGCAAGCGCGACGAGATCGGGCGAGAGCCCGCCCACCTCGCATTGGGCGGCGAACTCGGCCACGGCCAGCACGTGGCCGACGACGCCCAGCGGACAGGCCCCGCCCCTTGGGATCACATAGGGCTTGCGCCCCGCGCCGCGCAGCTCGGCCTCGGCCTCAGCAAGCCCGCGGTCGACGGAGTTGCGGTCGAAATCGCCGGTGAAGCGGGCTTCGGCGCCAAGCAGCCGCACCAGGCGGTAATTGCCCTCGATCTCCTCGGGCGGATCGCCCCAATAGACGGCGACCATGCCGAGCCCGCCCATCCGCGCCGCGGCGGCGGTGGCACGCACGTGGTTTGAGAGGGAGCCCGCCCCGGTCACCAGGGTGTCGGCGCCCCGGGCGAGCGCGTCGGCGAGCAGGAATTCCAGTCCCCGCACCTTGTTGCCACCGAAACCGAAGGGGATGAGATCGTCGCGCTTCAGCCACAGGGACGGCCCGCCGACGGCGCGGGCGAGCCGCTCCTGGGGGAGCA
>CAYVYD010000086.1:0-9518 GCA_964454415.1 uncultured Hyphomicrobiaceae bacterium
CCAGAACTTCCTCGCGCTCCAGTCGCAGCTCGAGGGCACCGAGAACCGGATCGCCGTCGCCCGCCGCGACTACATCCAGTCGGTGAGGCGCTACAACACCGAGTTGCGCACCATTCCGGGGCGCTGGTGGCGGGCGGTGATGTATCCCGACGCCGAGCCGATGCAGACCTTCACCGTCGCCGAGGAGAAGACCGAGCCGCCGCTGGTGAAGTTCTAGGTCGATCGGCAAGGCCGCGCGCATGAGCTGGAAGGTCGAGCCCATGGGCCGCGCTGCGGCGGGACTGCTCGCCGCCGCCGTCGCGGCCGCGCTTTGCCTCGCCGCATTGGCCGCCCGCGCCGAGCCGGTTTATCCGAAGCTCACCGGCCGCGTCGTCGACGCGGCCGGCCTGCTGAGGCGGACCGACCGCGAGGCGCTCGAGGCCGAGCTCGCGGGCCTCGAGGCCAAGTCCACCGATCAGCTCGTGGTGGTGACGCTGCCCTCGCTGCAGGGCTACGAGATCGAGGAGTTCGGCTACCGGCTGGGGCGCCATTGGGGCATCGGCCAGGCGGGCAAGGACAACGGGGTCCTGCTGATCGTCGCGCCCAAGGAGCGCAAGGTGCGGTTCGAGATCGGCCGCGGCCTCGAGCCGCTGCTGACCGACGCGATTACGAAGATCATCATCGAAAACGCGATTCTGCCGCGCTTCAGGCAGGACGACTACGCGGGCGGCATCCGCGACGGCGTGCGCGACGCCGTTGCCGTTCTGCTGGGCGATGCCGAGGAGGTGAAGGCGCGCGCCGTGGCGCCTCGGCCGGTGAGCGACGACTTCTACGTCAACGCCATCGTCTTGATGATCTGGCTCGCCATCTTCCTGATCATCATGTGGCATATTTACGAAAGCGCCCAGGCGGGCCCCGGCGGCAAGGGACGGCGCGGCGGCAACTGGGCGACCGGCTCCGGCGGCTCCGGCGGGGGCTCCGGCGGCGGCTGGAGCGGCGGCTCGGGCGGCGGGTTTTCCGGCGGCGGCGGCGGCTTCGGCGGCGGCGGCTCGTCGGGAAGCTGGTGAGGGCGGGAGCGATGAGGGCACTGACGGCGAGGGACCGGCGGGCGATCAACCAGGCGATCGTCGAGGCCGAGGCCAATACCAGCGGCGAGATCATCGCCGTGGTGGCCCATGCGAGCGACGACTACCGCTTCATTCCGCTCCTATGGGCGGCGCTCGCGGCGCTGCTGGCGCCGCTGGTGCTGCGCTTCGCCGTCGACTGGCCGGCGGGCACCATCTACGCCGCCCAGCTCGGCGTCTTCGCGCTGTTGGCGGCGGCTGCCCTGTGGTGGCCGCTCCGCATCCGTCTGGTGCCCAAATCCATCAAGCATGCCCGGGTGCGCCGCAGCGCGCTCGCCCAGTTCCTCGCCCAGAACATCCACACCACCAAGGGCCGCACCGGCGTCTTGATCTACGTCTCGCTCGCCGAGCGCATCGCCGAGGTGGTGGCGGATCAGGGTATCTACCAAAAGGTAGGCCCGCGGTGCTGGGACGAGATCGTCGCCGGTCTGGTGGAGGAGCTCGAGCGCGGCCGCGCGCGGGCTGGCTTCGTCGCCGCGATCAGAGCCAGCGGCGAGCTGCTCGCCGCCCACTTTCCGCCGCGGCGCGCCAACCCCAACGAGCTCCCCGACCGGCTGATCGTGCTCTAGGTCGCGCGGCCTGATCCGGCGCGCGGAGGGCGGACCGGAAAGGGCATTCGCGTACCGCCCTTGCTCCGAGCCAATTCCAGTTTTTGAGTTACGGCGCGTCCCGTCAACTCGAATTGAAGTCGATTGAAACAGATCTCTGATAAAAATCATTAGAAGTTCTTTTTGCAAAGAAGAAGGCCCCATACCGGTGGGTTCGTAAGGATTTTGGACGATCAGTGTCCGGGCAAACAGTGCTCCACCGCAGGAACGACAACCAACTCCGCGACCCGGCGAATCGAAAGCAGATTCGAAGAGGGTTCGCGCGCCGTATCCTTCCGTGGCCATAGGCGGAGCCCTTGTCGCCTGTACAATTCTCGAGATGAAATTGGCGGGTGTTTGATCCCATGTACCGATACCCCTTTCGAGGCCGCTCGAAGCGGTGTAAGCGAGTTACATTTTTGCAACATTTAAGTCTTTCAGGGGTCATTGACGGACCAGCCAACGATGGAGAATTTCGATCTCACCTAACCACAAACGCATTCTTGGTGATCTGTGCGACATCGTGAATGAAATGGATAAGCCCCTAATGGGCCACCCGGATTCCATTCGGGTTCGCTCAGACGATGGCAGCGAGTCTCATTTCTGCAACATACAATAGTGAAATCGACACATCGCTTGAACGGATACGCCGTGCGGCGAAGCGAAACTTACGACATAATTCCCGGGAATTACTTGGATCGGGTGCAAGCCCTGACAGGGGTGTAGGCTGCAATTGGTGCGTATATTTTGGGGCAGCAAACCTGACATAATGATTCGGGGGAAAATAATGAACTCAAGGGAACGCGTTGCGACATCGTTGGCCGCATTCACCGCGTGCCTTCTTGGCACCGTTTGTTCGGTTCAGGCGGGTGGTGATGCGACGTGGGACGGCGGCTACATTGGGTCATTCATCGGCGGCGGCACGGGCGACGTGCTGAAAGCCGGAGATTTGACGGCGGAGTTCAACCGGACCGGCGTCGGCCTTTTTTCTGGAACCGACGAACTCAACGGGGATGATGTATCCGGTCTGCTGACCGGCGGCGTGGTCGGTCAAAACTTCCAGAGGGGAGGTATCGTCTATGGCTGGGAGGCGGATTTGACGCTGGCCGACATCGATGCCACCCAATCCATCGCCACGGCCGTGGCGGACCCCCCAGGGCAGGGAATCATCGTTTCCCAAGCGGCCACGATGGCGAGCCTCGATTGGTACACCACGTTGCGTGGCCGCGTCGGGGGGACAGTCAATAACGCATTGGTTTACGCGACGGGTGGTGTGGCGCTGGGCGAGATTGACCTGTACGGCGCCACGGCGGGCGGCGGTTCGGTTGGCGGCGGTCCAGCCGGCAATTTCGGAAAAATCGGCGTCCTCCACGATTCAAACCTCGAGTTCGGCTGGGTGGTCGGCGGCGGCATCGATTATATGCTGAGCGACAATCTCGTTTTGAACCTCGCCTACCAGTATGTGAATTTCGGCGACGTCACCGGTGTCGCCGCGCTGGAGCGCAGCGGCACCGACGGAACGGCTCGGGCAACGGCGGATGGCAAGGCCGATATCGCGATCAATACCTTGAGGGCCGGTCTGAGTTGGCGTTTTGGTCAAGATCACGTCAATCCCTACATGCCTGGCGCCATGAAGCTCGGTACCGCTCTCGCTTCCGCCGACGGCGGCTGGGCCGGCGCCTATGCCGGACTGTTCGCCGGCGTGGGTTTTGCCGACGTGCTTGACGATACGCAGCTCGACGCCTTCTTCGCCCGCACGGGCACTGGTCTTTTTGCTGGAACCGAAAGCGTGGCGGGCGACGACGACACCGGACTGCTGCTGGGCGGAGTTGCCGGTTACAATTTGCAACGTGGCAGTCTGGTTTACGGCCTGGAGACCGATTTCACCGCGGCCGACATCGACGCCACGTCGCCGATCGCGACCGCGGTGGCCGATCCGAACGGGCAAGGCATCA
Source organism: uncultured Hyphomicrobiaceae bacterium (assembly GCA_964454415.1). Classification (GTDB taxonomy): domain Bacteria; phylum Pseudomonadota; class Alphaproteobacteria; order Rhizobiales; family Methyloligellaceae; genus JAJFHN01. The sequence goes on from CAYVYD010000086.1 coordinate 3,646, forward strand.
TCACGGCGCAAGGTTTCGCGGCGGCGAGCCTCGACTGGTTCTACACGCTGCGCGCCAGGCTCGGCTATGCCTCGGACCGGTACCTTGTGTACGCCACCGGCGGGTTGGCCCTGGCGGAAATCGACCTGTTCCTGGCTCTGGAAGGCGGCGGTTCGACGGGCGCCGGACCCAACGGTCCGTTTGGCATCCTGGCGCCGGTCGAAGAGTCTTCGATCGAAGTCGGCTGGGTAGTCGGCGGTGGCGTTGACTATAAAATTAGAGACAACATGGTATTCAACTTTGGATATCAGTACGTCGAATTCGCCAGCCTGTCCGAAATGGCCGACTTGTCATCAACGGGCAATGACGGCACTGCCAATGCGACCCTGAACGGGGAAGCCGACATAGACATCCACGTCATCCGCGCTGGTTTGAGCTGGCGTCGCTGACTGCGGAAGCCGCCGTCGACTGGCCGGCGGGCACCATCTACGCCGCCCAGCTCGGCGTCTTCGCGCTGTTGGCGGCGGCTGCCCTGTGGTGGCCGCTCCGCATCCGTCTGGTGCCCAAATCCATCAAGCATGCCCGGGTGCGCCGCAGCGCGCTCGCCCAGTTCCTCGCCCAGAACATCCACACCACCAAGGGCCGCACCGGCGTCTTGATCTACGTCTCGCTCGCCGAGCGCATCGCCGAGGTGGTGGCGGATCAGGGTATCTACCAAAAGGTAGGCCCGCGGTGCTGGGACGAGATCGTCGCCGGTCTGGTGGAGGAGCTCGAGCGCGGCCGCGCGCGGGCTGGCTTCGTCGCCGCGATCAGAGCCAGCGGCGAGCTGCTCGCCGCCCACTTTCCGCCGCGGCGCGCCAACCCCAACGAGCTCCCCGACCGGCTGATCGTGCTCTAGGTCGCGCTCATTCGGGCCCGCGTCCGGCGGTGAGCGTCACGCATTGTGACCATCGGGCCACAGGTCGCGGCAAATGAACCTTCCGGCGGCATTTTCGCTACCGGCGCCCCAATTCAACCCCATTGAACGCACGAGATAGTGGCAAGAAATGGAACATGCCGTCAGCGGCGGGCGCGAAAACGGTCCATGGGGGAGGCCGGAAACGGGGGTTCGGGATGGGACGTCTGCGGCTTTTGATGGTGACGATGGGGCTTTGCGCGGCCCTTGGCCAAAGCGCCTTCGGCGCGGAGGATCTGCGCGAGAAATCGCAGAATCCGGTCGCCGACCTGATCAGCGTGCCGTTTCAGAACAACACCAATTTCGGCGTCGGCCAGCTCAACGAGACGCAGAACATCCTCAACGTTCAGCCGGTCTATCCGATCGAGCTCAACGAGACCTGGAATCTGATCGCGCGGCCGATCATTCCGGTGGTCTACCAGCCGGCGCTGTTCCGGCGCGACAGCACCGATTTCGGGCTGGGCGACATCGCGCCGCAATTGTTTTTCTCGCCGAAGGATCCCGTCCCCTTCGCGGGCGGCGACTTCGTGTGGGGCGTGGGACCCAATCTGCTGCTCAAGACGGCGACCGATCCGCGGCTCGGCACCGGCAAGTGGGGGGCGGGTCCCTCGGCGGTCGGCCTCCTCATCAAGGCGCCGGTCGTGGCGGGCGTGCTGGTCGGCAACACCTGGTCCTTCGCCGGCGACGGCGACCGCAAGGACGTCAATCTGCTCACCATGCAGCCCTTCATCAACTACAACCTGCCCGGGGGGTGGTATCTGGTTTCGGCGCCGGTCGTCACCGCCAATTGGGAGGCCGGGAGCGACGAACGCTGGACGCTTCCAGTGGGTGGCGGCGTCGGTCGCGTCTTCAAGGTGGGCGAGCAGCCGGTGAACGCCACGGTGCAGGCCTATTCCAACGTGATTACGCCGGACAATGGCGGCGCCAATTGGCAGCTCCGCGCCCAGTGGACCTTTCTGTTTCCGGAGAAGTAGCCCCCGGGGCGCGGCGGCGCGGCGGTCTCGGCGCGCTCTATGGATGGTACGAGCGCAACGCCGGCATGGCGGCGTGCGTGTTGCGTGATGCCGGCCATCGCGCGCTTACTAGGGAAATGGTCGAATTGAGGATGGAACCGCATATGGCGACCTATCGCGAGGTGCTGGGCGAAGGGCTCTGCCCCGAGCAGCACGCGCTGATGGGTCTGGCACTCAGCTTCTTCACCTGGCGGTCGCTGGCGCGCGAGGGCGCCTCGGCGCGGGTGGTGGCCGTGGAGGCCATGGTTCGGGCGATCGACTGCCAACGGGAAGCTGATTGAGGAAAACTGCCGTTTGGATCTGAGCCCCTGCTGGGGCGAGCCCAACGAGCTCCCCGACCGCCCGATCGGGGCGGAGACGGAACCGCGTTTGCGCCTCGCTCCCGCGCGCCTGGGGTGAACCCGAAAAACATTAGCGTGCCGTCCCGGCGCTTGCACGCGGCGTCGGCCCTTAGCCACAACCCGCCGCTGGCCAGAATGGGCAAGGCCGCCCACTCGCACCGAAGTGGAACTCCTTTCAGCGATAATTCCGCAGAAATGAAGCGATCAGCCGTTCCTCATTGACCCGACCCCATCGGCACGGTCAGACGCGCGCCCGCCGAAGCCGTGTAGGCGTAGCGCTCGCCGAGGCGCGTCTCGTCCTCTGGGCCTTGGGTGGTCGTAAGACCGGCGACCACGTCCTGGTCGTTGTAGGCAACGTCTGGGGCGGAGGAGATGTATTCGACGCGGCCGAAGCCCGCCAGCCTAAAGAGGCCGAAATCCTTCTCGAGCGAACCCTTCACGACGCCGATGAAGGCCAACTCGTCGCTATCGAGGGAGAGCCGCTGGTCCACATTCGGGTTCAGAGGGCCGGCGAAGTTGGCGTTCGTTACGACATAGGAACCGCTGTAGCCGGTGTCGGCCCAATAGAGACCCGCCTCGCCGTCGCCCGAAAGCGACCAGCCACCGCCCAAGTCGATCTGGCCGCGGGCACCCATGAACGCACCCCAGTAATTGGTGTCGAGCTCTTCACGATAGGTCAGCCGATAGGGGTCCGGAACGACGTTGAAGCTGGTCTCCCGCCCGGTGATGGTGAGGTCCTGAGCGATGCGGCGGAACGCGGGGCCGACCTTCAATCCCATTGGTGCTTGCGCCACGTCCACGGCGACGCCCCAATGGTTCACGTCGCGGTCGGTCGTGAACAGTTGGGCATTGCCCAGGAATTGGCCCACGGCCTGGATCAGAGCGGTGTCATCGATCAAGGGGTTGGCGAGACACAGGGTGCCGGGGGTGGCCGGGGTGTTGGTGCACCGGAGGTCCGACCGGTCGTCATGCCAGGCGAAGAAGCCCCGCATGCCTGCCTGATAGGCGCCGCCCATGATGGGAATGTTGGCGATGCCGCCATCGATGCGAAAGCCGTCGAAATCGCCGTCGTCGTTGCGGAACTCGTCGCGCACGACGAGATCGGCGACCGCCATGGAGAAATAATTGTTGACAAACCGAACGTCGGGCAGCGCCAAATATTCGTAGCTCCCCTCGACCCAAACTTGGCCATTTGCCAGGGCATTTGAAGCGAACGAAAGGCAGGTAATCAGTCCGCCGACCGCGGCTGCCGAATATTTATCGAAAACCATCCCACTCCCCCGATGCGACGCACCCGGATCGGATACCGGGGGGCGCTCACCTACGGTCGCGCCTCCTTTAGCGTCCGACGTCCGAATTCCCCGAGGTCGATTAATCGCGCATATATCGCGCCACGCGTAGTGGGCGGCTCGCCGGTGATCGAAGTCAATTGCATTCATCAAGCGGCCTCTATTTGTCTGGTCGACCGTCGCTTTTCTGCCACACAGTGCATTGGCTAAGGGTCGGAACGGGGTACGGCAAACAGCTTTCATCTAGCGCCAGTTTGAGCGGCTGAACTGCCGCATGGCCAAAGAGGTTCCCAACCGCTGCCATGCCGCGCGTTGCAATTGGTGGCAACTCTCAGTCAGGGGCGGATCGAACATTGAACTCTCAGACCTTGAACAAACTTGGCCCTAACGTCCAATTCCCTCGGTTGCGCCCGCCGTGGTCAGCGGCGGTGGTCTGGGAACTGCACACGCGGACGGGTCTCGTCGCCCGGAGCCAGGGACGAGATCGTCGCCACCCTGTTGGAGGAGCTCAAGCGCGGCCGCGTGCGGGCGGGCTTCGTCGCCGCGATCGGGGCCTGCGGCGAGCTGCTCGCCGCCCGTTTCCCGCCGCGGCTCCGGAACCCCAACGAGCTCCCCGACAGCCCGATCGTGCGGAGACGGAACCGCGTTTGCGCCTCGTTCCAGCGCGTCTGGTGTGAACCCGAAACCATTAGCGCGCTGCCCTCGCGCTCGCCGCGGTCAGACCGAATCAAATGAATTGACACCCATCGCCCACGCGATTAAATAGCCAAGTAGCAATATTGCTACTTGGAAATATAATGATGCGAGACGAACTCAGTGCGACATTTGCCGCGCTTGCCGACCCGACCCGGCGCGCCATTCTGGCGCGGCTTGCAGGCGGCGACGCGACGGTCATGGAGCTGGCGGAACCGTTCGACATCTCCCAGCCAACGGTTTCCAAACATCTCAAGGTGCTGGAGCGCGCGGGCATGATCTCGCGCGGGCGGATCGCCCAGACGCGCCCATGCCGCTTGGAGATGGCGCGCCTCGAGGATGCGGCGCGGTGGCTGGAAGCTTACCGCCACCTCTGGGAGGACAGCTTCGACCGCCTCGACGCCTATCTGCGAGAGCTGCCGTCCCCTCCCAGCAAAGGAACTTAAAATGCCCGAAAATGACAGGACCGCGAAGGATGGGGCATTCGTCGTCACCCGTGATTTCAATGCGTCGCGTGATCTCGTGTGGAAAGCTTGGAGCGAGCCGGGCCGGTTGAGCCAATGGTGGGGTCCGAAGGGCTGCAAGATTCGCGTCGAACACCTGGAATTCCGTGCGGGCGGCTTCTTCCACTATTCCATGGCGTTCCCCAATGCGCCATTGGCGTGGGGCCGGTTCATGTACAGGGAAATCGCGGAACCGGACCGCATCGTCTGGCTCAACTCGTTTTCAAACGAAAAGGGCGGCATCACCCGCGCGCCATTCTGCGACAGGGTTCCGCTGGAGATAGAGAATACGGTCATGCTGACCGAAAGGGCGGGTGCAACGATCCTGAATCTGCGGTCGCTGCCATTCGGCGAGACGGCGGAAGAGCGTGAATGTTTCGAACGGCTGTTCCCGTCGATGCAACAAGGATTCGGTGGAACATTCGAACGATTGGCCCTGCATCTGGCACGGGGGTGATCGTCACAACGGTCTGTTCGAACCCTGGGATTGCTTGACCTGCTACTGGCTCCATCAGGGTCGCGAACGGGGACGTGCTCGACCCGCTCCACGGGCGATCGCTTCGCGCGCGCAAGCTGGCAAGGGACCTGCCGGAGGCGGGTAAACTAATGTGTCGTCGCGCGCGCCCGCCCGGCCGGCTTCGCCCATGCGTCTGATCACGGGGCCCTTCCATGGCCGCCCGGACAACAGCCTGCCCGAAGGCCTGAATCGATTAGCGGGCGCGGGGGTCAAGCTCTGTTGCGCGCCGCCACCCTCAGGCCTTCTCCCGCGCCATGTGGTGGTATTCGCGGTTGGGCCGCGTGTCGGCGGCGGAGGCCAGCCGGTTCGACATGTTGTAGAAGCCGGCGACGGCGGCGATGTCCCAGATGTCGCGCTCAGAAAAGCCCGCCTCGCGCAGCGCCGCGCGGGCCGCCCCGAGGGGCGCGAGATTGCGGCGGCGATGTCTGGAGCGGGTTCGGCTAATGCTCGAGAAACACGTAGTTCAGCCAGCTGCTCATGCGCAGTAGCACGCGGCGGAGAAGGCCAACATGGTGCCAGTGCTCGGTGTAGACCGCCACTTCCGCGGTCACGCCCCCGGGCAATTGATAGGGGGAGATGTCGT
>CAYVYD010000087.1:0-9475 GCA_964454415.1 uncultured Hyphomicrobiaceae bacterium
GCCCCACCCCGATCGTCGTCGTCGCCGCCGACTGCCGGAACGACACGGTCAAGGTCTCGATGGAAGCCCTGCGGGCGGGAGCGCTGACGGTGGTGGAGAAGCCCAGCATCGAAAGCGCCGAGAGCTATGGCGCCATGTCCCGGCGGCTATGCGACCAGTTCGTCAATATGAGCAAGGTCAGGGTCGTGCGGCAGCGCTTCAACGGCACGCGGCCGCATTCGACCGAGCGGCGCAGACAGACTGCCAAACAGCCGGTCCGGGCCCGGCCGGTCATGGATTCGCCGGACTCGGCCATCGAGGTGATCGGCGTTGTGGCCTCCACCGGCGGGCCGGCGGCTATCGCCAAGCTTCTGCAGGGACTGGGCCCGGCCTTTCCGGTTCCGATCCTGGTGGTCCAGCACATGGCGCGCAACTTTCTCGAGGGCTACGCGGCGTGGCTCGACAGCGTCTGCGGCCTCGAGGTCGGGCTCGCCCGCGACACGGAGAAAGCCGTACCGGCGCGCGTCTACGTGGCGCCCGGCGAATGCGATCTGATTTACCGGGCCGGACGGATCAGGCTCATCACCAGCCAACGGAGCGCCGGGCACAGCCCCTCGGGCGACGCGCTGTTCGGCTCCCTCGCCGATCTCGGCCCGCGCGCCATTGGCATTCTGCTGACCGGCATGGGAGACGACGGCGCCAGGGGGTTGCTGGAGATGCACAATTCGGGGGCGCGCACGCTGGCCCAGGACAAGGAAAGCTCGGCCGTCTATGGCATGCCGGCAGCGGCGTGTGCTCTGGGTGCGGTCAACGAGCAACTGCCGATCTGTTCGATTGCCGGTCGCCTCACTCATCTGGTGGCGGCCGAAGCGAGGGCAGCGTGTTGAAGCAAAACCAAATCGCAGGACAGGGACGACCATGACCGAGGACCGAACGATTCTGCTGATCGAGGACTCCGATACGCAGGCCGTATTGCTGACGGACGTTCTCGAAAAGGACGGCATGAGAGTGCACCGCGCGGCGACGGCCGAGGAGGGATTGGAGTATTTGCGGGCCCACCGGCCGGACCTGGTCGTGGTCGACTACCATCTGCCGGGAATGCAGGGAGACGAGTTCTGCCGCCGGATTCGGGACAACTCGGCGACTGACAGCATTCCCCTTTTGATCCTCACGGAGGACACCGAGTCGAGCATCGAGCGGCACGGCCTCGACTGCGGCGCCGACGACTACGTGGCTAAATCGACGGATTCGGACGTTCTGCTGGCGCGCATCGACCTGCTGCTGCGCCGCTCCAATTCCGACGCCAAGGAATCGAGCTTCTTCAAGACCCAGAAAATCCTCGTGGTCGACGACAGCCCGACCTTTCTGACCTTGCTCGAGGAGGAGCTGAAACGGGAAGGTTATGGCGTTTACGCGGTCGAGAACGGCGAGGAGGCGCTGGAGATCATCAACAATCAGCAGGTCGACTGCATCGTGATCGACCTGGTCATGCCGGGGATGGACGGTATTGAGCTGTGCGTGCGGGTCAGCGAGCTGCGCGAGCATTTTCGTGCCATGCTGCCGATCCTGATGGTCACCAGCCAGGCGTCGAAGGAAAAGATGATGGAGGCGCTGGAGGCCGGCGCCGACGACTTCGTCGAGAAATCCGGCGACAGCACGGTGCTGAAGGCCAGGATACGCGCCCTGCTGCGGCGCAAGATCCTGCACGACGAGCGCGACCGCATCAACCGCGAGCTGCTCGACAAGGAGCTCGAGCTGGTGAGCGAGCGGGCCGAGCGAAAGGCGGTGCAGGCGCGCGCGGAGCTGGCCGAGAAGCTGGAGCTCGCGAATAAGGAGCTGAAGAACGCCAACAAGGAGCTGAAGGAAGCCCACGTGCAATTGCTGCAATCGGCCAAGATGGCCTCGCTCGGCGAGCTCGTCGCCGGCATCGCGCACGAGGTCAACAATCCCTTGGCCTATTCGATGAGCCACCTCGGCACGATCGCCACGGCGCTGGAGGCGGTCGCGGCGGAGACCGGCGGCGCGTTGCCGGAAGACACCGCCTCCAAATTGTCCAAGGCGTGCCAGCGCACCAAGGACGTCTCGGAGGGACTCACCCGGGTTCAGGACCTGATGACCAAGCTGCGCACCTTCTCCCGCCTGGACGAGGGGATCTTCAAACTCGCCGACATTACCGAATGCATCGAGTCGGCGCTGCCCCTGGTCCAGCACCGGATGAGCGACGGCATCGAGGTGGTGACGAAATTCACCGATGAAAGCGAGCTCTATTGCGCGCCGGGCCTGCTCAACCAGGCGGTGCTCAACCTGCTGACCAATGCCATCGACGCGGTGGGAGAGCAGGGACGGATCAGCATCGAGACCCGGCGCGAGGGCGGCGAGTTCCACCTGACCGTGGCCGATTCGGGGACGGGCATTCCGGAGGATTTGCGCGACCGGATTTTCGAGCCGTTTTTCACGACGAAGGAGGTTGGAAAGGGAACCGGAATGGGGTTGGCGATCTGCTATCGCATCATCGACAGGCACAAGGGCAGGATCGACATAGGCAAATCGGCGATGGGTGGGGCCGAGTTCACCATCCGCATCCCGACGGATCGGACGGAGCAAGTCGATGCAGCATAATCAGCAGCGTAAGCACGGCGTCCTCATTGTCGACGACGAGCCGCAGGTCGCGGCGGCGCTCTCCGATCTGCTCGAGGGCCAATACCGGGTCATCACCCAGACCTCCGCCCAGGAAGCGCTCAAGGTCCTGGCCGAGGACAAGGGGATTTCGGTGATCATCTCCGATCAGCGCATGCCGGAAATGACCGGCGACGAGATGTTCGCGAAGGCGAGGGAGCTCTCCTTGGCGACGCGGATTCTGATCACCGCCTATGCGGACATCTCCGCCGTCATCGACGCCGTCAATCAAGGCAGGATCTTCGGCTACGTCACCAAGCCCTGGGAGCCGAGCGAATTGATAATGACCGTCGCGAGGGCCGCCGATAACTGCGAGCTCAACCGCAAGGTGCTTCGCGAACAGAGACTTCTGCATCAATTGATGGAAAGCAGCATCGACGCCATCGCCATCAAGGATCGCAACCACCGCTTCGTGAAGGTCAACGGCCAGGCGGCAAGGATGCTGGGCGCCGAACGGGCGAACGACGTGGAGGGGCGTTTCGATACCGATTTCATGGCCCCCGAACGCTCCGACATTCGCCGCTGCCGGGAAGACACCGTCCTGGACAAGGGGATGCCCCTGCGCGACGCCGTCGAACAGGTTCCCGCCGGTGACGGCCACGTCGCCTGGTATTCCTCCCACCTGACGCCGATCGTGGATTTGAACGGCGACGTCAACGGTCTGGTCGCGATCACCCGCGACATCACCGAATCGAAGCGGCTCGACATGATGAAAGATCAGTTCATCGCCACCATCAGCCACGAGTTGCGCACGCCGTTGACGGCGATTCGCGGGGCGCTGGATCTGCTGAGGGACGACTCCGACGGCAAAAGCGGCATACACGCCAAGCGTCTCATGGACATCGGCTACAACAACTGCACGCGGCTGGTCCAACTGGTCGGTGACCTGTTGGACACGGTCGCGCTGGAGAAGGGGGAGATGGAGTTCGACCTGGCGCCGGTCGGAATCCGCGACATCCTGCAGCAGGCGGCCGCGGCGGCGGCGCGGCAGGCGGAGATCAAGGGCGTGACGCTGTTGGTCGACCGGGATCCCGCAGACGTTGTGGTCGAGGCCGACCGGGACCGCACGCAGCAGGCGTTCTCGAAGCTGGTCGAGAACGCCATCGAGATGACGCCCTCGGGAAAGGCAATCAGCCTCGACGCGAGAATGGCCGGCGAGGGGTGGGTCCGTCTATCGGTCTTCGACGAAGGACCCGGCGTGCCGAGCCAGTTCCATTCCCGAGTCTTCGCGCGGTTCTCGCAGGCCGATTCCTCTAGCACGCGCGGCAAGGGCGGCGTCGGTCTCGGCCTCCACGTCGCGAAGGCGATCGTCGAGGCGCAGCAGGGGAAGATCGGCTTCGAGAACCGGTCGACGGCAGGTGCGGAATTCTACATCGAGTTGCCGATCGGTGCCGCGGTGCGACGGCAAGCGGAATCGTCCGCGGAAGCCCCCAGCTGGGCAAGCACGGTCCGCTAGCGACTCCTGCGCGATAACGCCGGCGGAGGGCAATTGGTTTCGGAACAATCGCGGAGCGAAGGCCGACGGGGCCCGGGGATCAAGCGCTCTTGCCGCGCGCGCCGCCGCCACGCGCGCCGCGTTCACCCTTGCCGCGCGCGCTGCCGCCGCGCGCGGTCTTGGCCGCGCCGGCGCGCCCGTCCTTGGGCCGGGTGACGCCCAGCTTCTCCAGATCGGCGATGTGCTTGACGTGCAGATCGCGTTGCGGGAACGGGATCTCGATACCCGCATCCCTGAACGCCGACCATATGGCGTAGCGCAACTCGCTCGATATGGCGATGCGGTTTCCGATGTTGCGCAGGAACACACGCAGCTCGAAGTCGAGGGAACTGTCGCCGAAATTGGCGAAATGGACCTGCGGCGCGGGTTTCTTGAGGACGGCGGGGTGGCCGGCGGCCACCTCAAGCAACACCTCGCGCAATCGTTCGACATCGGTGCCGTAGGAAACGCCGACGGTGATGTCGTGCCTGCCGACCTTGTCGCTGTGCATCCAGTTGGTCACGGTCTCGGTGATCAGGTTGGCGTTGGGAATGATCACCGACTGGCGATGGATGGTTTCGACCTCGGTGGAGCGCACGCTGATCTTTTTGACGTAGCCCTCGTAGTCGCCGACGGTGATCCAGTCGCCGACCTTGATGGGGCGCTCGACCAGAAGGATGAGGCCGGACACGAAATTGTTGAAAATACTCTGTAGGCCGAAGCCGATGCCGACCGACAGGGCACCCGCGACGATCGCGAAATTGGAGAAGTCGATGCCGAGATAGGAAACGGCGGCGATGGTGGCGAGGATGAAGCCGAGATAGCCGATGCCGGTGCGCAGCGACTCGCGCAGGCCGATATTGCCGCGCCTGCCGATCTGGGTCCGCTTCAACAACCAATTTTGCACAACCCGCGTCAACACCAGGCCCGCCGCGAACACCGCGAGCGCGACGACGATCGACTGCAGGGATATGGTGAAGCCGCCGATCTGCAGGCCGAAGAAGGCGGCCACCAGCCAGCTCTTAACCTCGACCCAGTCGAACCGCCAGAGCAGCAGCAGGATGGTGAAGCCGACGGCCAGGATGGCGATGTCGAACAGCAGCGAGAAGAAGATGCGCAGCGTGCCGAGCGGCGAGGCGCCGGTCTCCTCTTCCTCGGAGGCGGCGCGCTCCTCGCCATCCCAGGCGGCGCTCGCGGTCAGGCCATATTCGCCGACCAGATGCAGCAAGTACATCAAGGCGAGCACGCCGCCGGTGATCACCATCTGGGTGGCGGCGAAGCGGGCGAGGGCGGCGTATCCGAGCACCAGGGCGAATATGATCACCCCGTCGGCGAGGCCGATGCCGAGGAACAGCCAGGCGGACCAACCCCGGTAGTGACTGTGGTCGTGGACGTCCCGCGGCCCCACGCGGACGGCCAGCAGCGCGATCAGCAGCAGCGCGATCAAGGCGGCGACGGTGACCGAGCGCAGCACGATCAGGGGATAGGGCGTATGCAGCGCGAAGTCGGTCTGGGTCAGGAGGTGGTCGCCGGCCCAGACGGCGATCAGGGCCGAGAATATGGCGGCGAGCCGCAGGCTGCCGTGCTCGTCGGTCGCCAAGAGCCGCATGGAGGATGCGGCGGGCAATAGGGCGTGCCAGATGGTGGCGATCAGGAATACGGCGCTGGAGGCGACCAGGAAAACGCTCCAGGCGGAACTATCGGCGCTGGAGGAAGCGAGACCGGCGGCGACGAAGGTCACGTAGAAGGCGGCGAAGGCACCGATCAGCGGGGCGGAACTGCGGGTGGCGGCGATCATCGCCGCGGTGCCGCGCTCGGTGACCGTCGGCGGCGCCTCGCGGGCCGCGTCCGGAGCCGCCCAGGCCGGAGCCAAGCCGCGAACCGCTCTCCAGATAAGAGCCGCCGCCGCCAGCGAAGCGAACAGCGCGGCGACGAGCCGCCACAACCCGCCGCCCGCGACCTCGCCGAGCCAGCCGGACACGTAGCGCATCGCCCAATTCATCTGATCGGGGACGGCGGCGAAAGCCTGCCGCCACAGGCTCGGCGAATAGAAGTTGAGAACGGGCTCGAGCAGCGACCGGGTGAAGCGGTCGCGGCGCGCCGCATTGGCCGAATCGATGATCTGGCCGACCTTCACGAACTGCACCTGGGCCTGCTTGATCAGGCCGTCATAGGTGGCGACCTCTCCGCCCAGGACCTCGCGCTGGGCCGCGATCTCGGCCGCCTCCTCGGGCTCGCCTTCCTTGGGCGCGGGCCCCAGCTTGTCGAGGCGCGATTGCGCCTCGCTGCGTTTCGGCGTGAGCTCGGTGATGAAATTGCGAATTTCGAGACGCAGCCCATCGAGGATGCCGGGCAGTTCCCGCAACTCCACGTCGGTCGCCAGCTTGTCGTCGACCATTTGCTGCAGGGCGCTGAGCTGAACCTTCCAGACGTCGATGTTGGAGGCATAGGTCTTGATCTGCTCGTTGTTGGCGCCGAAGCCGATTTCGCCGGCGGGCTTCTTCTTATCGGGCGAGGGCTGGCGGGCGTCCGGTTTCTCGGCGGCGGCGACGAGCAGCAGCGGGCCGGAGGGACCGCGAACCGCCATGGTGCCGGCGGAGGCGCCAGGCGCGGGGGGCGCGGCAGCGGCCAGCACTGCGGCCAGCAGAAGAAAGAGCAGAAGTCGGCGGACTTTGCGGATCATGCGGTGACCTTACAACAACCCGGGCGCTTCGGGCCGCCGGCTTGTGAAGCTGGTTATCGCGGCGCCGCATGATGTGGAACGAAGAGGCCCGGGCGTCAAGCGCGCGAAAGCCCCGCGGCGCGCGTCTCTGGCCGGCGCGCGGCGGGGCGGAACGGAAAAAAGCGCGGCCTCGGCCGCGGCCGAAGGGAATGGTGAGGACCGGCGGGCGGCCGGTCAGCCGATCACTCGATGTTGAGGATCTTCTTGGCGGCCACCAGTCTCGTGGCGCAGGCCTTGTCCTTGCCGGCCTTCTGGTCGGCTTCGGCCTGCTCGACGAAGATGCCGACGGCCTTGAGGATCACGTCCGCGCTCATATCGGCCTGAGCCGCCTTGATCGCCTTGGGTTTGGAGAGCGCCGCGTTGACCTTCGAGAGGTCCCGGGCACACTCGTCGGCCGCGGCGGGAGAAGCGATGAGCAGTGCAAGGCCAATCGCCACGATCAGTCTGGTGAACATGTGATTCTCCCTCGCTTAAATCTGGTTTTAAGCGGTCACGCTTGATTCTGTGCCCCCAGAATTGCGCGACTTGATTGATTGTCGAACCTAACGGACCATCTTGTCCAATACTGGGCAAGACCATGGCGCCCTCAAGGCCGGTTGGAAAAGATTTTTCCCCGTGCGAACGACCGCGAATACGCCCGATCCGATCGTCACTATCGGACCGAATTTGTTAACAAATCGTGACGAGGGTATGGCCGGTTCCGCACCGTCATCGACGCGGAGCGGCAGGCCGGCGATCGCCCTAAGCTCACGACGCATGGCCCTTCCGGAACGATAAGACGAACGGCCGCGGTCTGAGCTGGATCGCCCGCCCGCAGCCGTGCCGCCCGCGGGGGAGGAGTTCGGCCACCTTTGGGCCGCACGCGCACGCGAAGGGCTCAGCCTGACCGCAAATGGACATGCCAGCCCTATGGCTGCCGCCGATCACGGAAGTGGTCGAGCAAATACTCGACCGCCAGCCTGGCGCGGCTGGGCAAGTACTTGCGGTTCGGATAGACGATCCATGAGGTGAATTCTTTCGCCCAATAGGCTTCAAGCGTCGGCGTCAGTCGGCCATCATTCACGGCCGCACCGAAATTCTCACGCTGAAGATAAGCGATTCCCATGCCGTTACGGCAGGCCTCGACAATAGCGGCCTCGTTGTTGGAGCGCCAGTTGCCGGAAACCCGCACATCCTCATGTCCTTGGGGCGTTTTGAATGACCAGCGCTCGTACTCGCCGCAAACGAGGCAACTGTGCAAGCGTAGATCCTGGGGCTTGTGAGGGTGGCCGTGGCGGTCAAAGTAGGCGGGGCTGGCGACGGCAATGCGCATGTGATCGGCGAGCTTGCGGGCAATCAGGCTCGAATCCGATACGGGACCGTAACGAATCGCAAAATCGATGTTTTCATCGACGAAGTTGACGTAACGGGTGTCGAAATTGATCTCGATGGCGAGCTTTGGATGCTCGCGCGCAAACCCGGTGAGCGCCGGCACGATATGATGCTCGGCGAACATGCCGGCGACAGAAATCCGCAACAGACCCTCGACCTCGGCCATTTGTCCCGACACCAGCTGGTTGGTTTCCTCCAACCGCTGCATGATCTCTGCGCAACGCTGACGGTATTCGAGTCCGGCGTCGGTCAGCCGCACGCGCCGCGTGGTGCGGGCAACGAGTTGCACACCAAGCCGATCTTCCAGCGCCGAGACGCGGCGGCTCACATGGGCGACAGAGACACCGAGGCTGCGTGCTGCCGCGGAAAAGCCGTTGGTTTCCGCCACCGCGAGAAATTCGCGCACCCCTTCGAAGACCGTCATTATTACTCGCCTGTAACAGTCATTTGCCAAACCGACTGATTATCACATGCGGGACGGCGCTCATATAACAATGGTCGCCTATCGCAGAAGCCGTCCCGACTGTTGGAAACGCAGAATGAGGGAACCGCCGTGAGAGCAGCCATCGTCGAAAAACCGAAATCGCCAATCGTGGTCGCCGAGCGCGACCGCCCCGAAACCGGCCCCGGCGAGGTGCTGATCAGGGTCGAGGCCTGCGGCGTCTGCCACGGCGACCTCGACGTGTGGCAAGGGGCGTTTCCCTATACCGACATCGCCGCCTATCCGATCGTGCCGGGCCATGAGGTGGCGGGCGTCGTCGAGGAGGTGGGGGCGGGCGTCGACTGGCCGGAAAGGGGCATGAGGGTCGGCATGCCCTGGCTCTACTCCTCCTGCGGGCATTGCGCCGCGTGCCTGGCGGGCGACGAGGTGCTCTGCTCCGAAATCCAAATCACCGGCGTCACCAAGGACGGTGGCTTCCAGGAATATATGCTGGCGCCGGCGCGCCACGTCTCCGCGCTGCCCGACGGCCTCGACTTCGCCGACGCGGCACCGCTGATGTGCGCCGGGCTCACGGTGTTCGCGGGGCTCCGGCACGCGGGCTTCGAACCGGGCGACAAGGTCGCGGTCACCGGGCTCGGCGGACTCGGGCATCTGGGCGTGCTCTACGCCCACGCCATGGGCGGGCGCGTCGCGGTCATCTCCTCGAGCCCGGAAAAGGAGAGGGAGGCGCGCGTGCTCGGCGCCGAGCTCTTCATCAACGCCAAGACGGACGACGTCACCAAGGCGTTGCAGGGCTGTCTCTTATACACAT
>CAYVYD010000088.1:0-5498 GCA_964454415.1 uncultured Hyphomicrobiaceae bacterium
ACGGGCCGCTCCCCCTCCACGCGGTGCTGTTCGGCGAGGATCAGGGGCGCTACGTCGTCGCGTTGGACGGCGACCCGGATGCGGTCCTGGCGCGCGCCCGCGAGGCGGGGCTGCCGGCCCGCGTGATCGGGCGGAGCGGCGGCGATGCCCTGGTGATCGGCGAGGAAGGCGCGGTTTCCTTGGCGCGGCTGCGACGATTGCACGAAGCCTGGTTGCCGGACCACATGAACACCATATAGGATATTATAAATATATCTTTGCAGAGTATTGCAGCGGACGCCCGGAGAGACACCCGATGCCGATGGACGCCAACGAGATCGAGCGGCTGATCAAGAAGAAGCTGCCCGACGCACAGGTGACGATCCGCGATCTGGCGGGCGACGGCGACCATTACGCCGCCGAGATCGTCTCTACGGCATTCTCCGGCAAATCCCGCGTGCAGCAGCATCAATTGGTTTACGAGGCGCTGGAAGGCAATATGGGGGGTGAGCTGCACGCGCTCGCGCTCCAGACCTCGGCGCCCGAATCCTGAGCGAAGGTGGAATCACGGCATGAGCGAAAATCAGATTCACGACTGGATCCGCAAGCAGGTGGCGGATAACGACGTGGTCCTCTTCATGAAGGGCACGCGCCAATTCCCGCAATGCGGCTTCTCGAGCCAGGTCGTGCAGATTCTCGACCATCTCGGCGTCGACTACCGCGACGTCAACGTGCTCGAGGACATGGGGCTGCGCGACGGCGTCAAGTCCTTCACCAACTGGCCGACGATCCCGCAGCTCTACGTCAAGGGCGAGTTCGTAGGCGGCTGCGACATCATCCGCGAGATGTTCCAGGCCAACGAGCTGCAAAGCCTGTTGACCGAGCGCGGCGTCGCCCACGACCAGCAAACGCAAACGGCCTGAAGCCGGGAAGCCGGACCCAGACGTCCGGCTGGGCCTATTCGGCGGCGAAGGGGTCTGCCTCTTCCTCGCCCAGCGTGTTGACCACCGCCGGCATCGGCTTCTCGTTGACGTAGAGGCGGAAGACATCGGGCCGCGCGTAATGGCCGGTGACGTCGAGGTCGTATTTGGCGCGCGCGATCTCGCCCATGTCGATGACGTGGGTGAAGATGCCGGGCCCCGAGAAATCCGGCGCGATTAGCATCTCGCCCAAGGGCGAGACGATGCAGCTTCCCCCGCGCATCAGCACCGTCTCGGGCTCATCCCCCTGGATCGCGGCGTAGTCCTTGGGACAATCGGCGCGGGTCAGATACTGGCAGGCCGAGAGCACGAAGCAGCGCCCCTCCAGCGCCACGTGGATCATCGACGGTCCCCAACTGTCGCGGTCGTCGGCGGTGGGGGCGCAATAGAGCTGGATGTTCTTGGCGTACATCGCCGTGCGCATCAGCGGCATGTAGTTTTCCCAGCAGATCACCGCGCCGAGACGGCCGATGGCCGTGTCGAAGACCGGCATGGTCGAGCCGTCGCCGAAGCCCCACACCAGGCGCTCCATCGCGGTCGGCATCAGCTTGCGGTGCTTGCCGAGCAAATCGCCCTCGGGCGAAAAGAACAGGACCGTGCAATAGAGCGTCGCGCCGCCGCGCTCGATGACGCCGATGACCAGGTGGGCGCCCGCCTCCCGCGCGGCGGCCCCGAGGAGGCGCGTCTCGGCGCCCGGCACCTCGATGGCGCTGTCGAAATAGCGCGCGAAGTCGTCGCGGCCCGAGGCCGCGCGGGTGCCGATCCTGGCGCCGAAATCGAGCCCCTTGGGATAGGCCGAGACGAAGGCCTCGGGAAAGACGATGAGCTCGGCGTCCCGCGCCGCCGCCGCGCCGATCAGCGCGACCGCCTTTTCGATCGTGGCGGCGCGGTCGAAGACCACCGGCGAATCCTGAACCACCGCGGCGATGAAGCTCTGCGACATATCGGGCCCTTCCACTGCGTCTGCCCCGGCCGGCCGTGCTGCCTGCCGGCTCGCGGCGACACTTGCCGCCATTGCACACCGCAAGGCTGGCCGACTCAACGGGAAAAGCGCAAGTCCCTAGCGGGAGTAGAATTCGATGACGAGGTTGGGTTCCATCATCACCGGATAGGGCACGTCGGCGAGAATCGGGCTGCGCAGCAGCCTGGCGGTCATCTTGCCGTGGTCGGCCTCGATATACTCGGGGATGTCGCGCTCGGAGCTCTGGGTCGCCTCCAGCACCAGTCCCATGTCGCGCGAACGCTCCATGACCTCGACCACGTCGCCCACCTTGCAGCGGTAGCTCGGAATGTCGACGCGCTGACCGTTGACCTTGACGTGGCCGTGATTGATGAACTGGCGCGCGGCGAAGACGGTGGGCACGAACTTGGCGCGGTAGACGACGGCATCGAGCCGGCGCTCGAGGAGACCGATGAGGTTCTCGCTTGTGTCGCCCTTCAGCCGCTCGGCCTGGCGGTAGATCGCCTTGAACTGCTTCTCGGTGATATTGCCGTAATAGCCCTTGAGCTTCTGCTTGGCGCGCAACTGGTTGCCGTAGTCGGACGGGCGACCGCGCCGCCGCTGGCCGTGCTGACCCGGACCGTAATCCCGCTTGTTGACGGCGCTTTTCGGCCGACCCCAGATGTTCTCTCCGAAGCGCCTGTCGATCTTGTATTTTGCGCGTATGCGCTTGCTCATATTCCTATCCGTTCTCGCTTTGCCGAGAAGCGTCCGTGCCGGCGATGCGCCATGAGGCTCCTCGCCACTGCCGCGGCGCACTGTTAATCGCAATCGGGCTTGGGTGTCAATCGGCTGGGTGCCGCCGGACGCGCCGCGCCGGGCCCTCCGAGCGCCGCATCAGCTCGGCGCGTTCACGAACTCCTCGATCTCTTGCTTGACTTGCTGGCGCCTTTTCTCGGAGCAAGAAGGCTTCTTGAGTTTCTTGACTTGCGTGAGCGTCTTCTTCTCGGCCTCCTTGTCCAGCTTCATATCCTTGGCCCTCTTGGACGCGGTCTCGGGATCGAAGGCGCGCACCTTGACGATCACGTCGTGCAGCCAGTGGATCCAGGCGAGCTGCTCGTTCGACCAGCGCTTGGAGGCCTCCTCGTTCTTCATCATCTTGTCGTGGTTGACCCGCTCCAAATCGGTCAAGCCGCAGATTCTCGCCTGCGCCGAGCGTTCCGCAATCACCACGATGCGGCGGGTGTCCTCCATGGAGAGCATGAATTTGTCGATCGGCACGCCGCGCACCTTGATCCGGGTGCCGTCGGGCTTGGAGACCTCGTCGGGAATATTGGCCCAGGCGTAGCTCGCCAGGAACTCGACCGAATGATTGCTCGGACCGTCGCGCTTTTCCGCGGCGTTTTCCTTTGCCGCCTTTTGCGCCGAGGCCGCCGGCGTAACCACCGCGATCAACAGCACGGCCAACACGCAACTCAATGTTTTCGTCATGTCAAATCTCTGCTTTCCGTCGCGGCGAAGGCTAGCATCGCAGATGCGCCTTCGCATTATAAAATCGGGGCATGATTATGGCGCCCGTTCCTTACGCCCGTCCCTCACGCCCGTTCCTTATGCCCACGCTTGGCCACAAGCGCCGCGACGACGCCGCGCAAGGTGCGCACCTCCTGCTCGCTCGCGCCCATGCGGTGGAACATGTTCCTGATGTTGCGGACCATGGCTGGACGCTTCTCCGGGGGATAGAGAAATCCCGACGCGTCGAGCTCGCTCTCCAGATGTTCGAAGAAGGCGATCAGCTCCGCCCGGCTCGCCGGCCGCTGGCCCTGCATGTCGAGCCCCTCCCGCGCCGGCCCATCGAAGGCGGTCTTGCGTCCCAGGCTTTCGCCGCCGCTGCACTTGATCCATTCGTACCCCACTATCAGCACCGCCTGGGCAAGATTCAACGACGCGCAACCGGGATCGACGGGAGCGGTGACGACCACGTCGGCGAGCGCGATCTGATCGTTGTCGAGCCCCGACCGCTCGGGCCCGAACAGCACGCCGCAGCGCTCGCCCGTGCCGATCCGGCGCGCCATCTCGCCCGCCGCGCCTTCCGGCGTCATGACGGGTTTGACCATATCGCGCGGACGCGCCGTCGTCGCGGCGACGAAATGAAGGTCGTTAACCGCCTCGGCGCAGGTCTCGAACAGCCGGGCGTCGTCGACCACCTGGACGCCGTTGGCCGCGGCCTTGCGCGCAGCCTCGCTCGGCCAGCCGTCGCGGGGCGCCACCAGGCGCAGATCGCCGAGGCCGAAATTGGCCATGGCGCGCGCCGCCGTGCCTATGTTCTCGCCGAGCTGCGGGCGCACCAGAACGATCGCGGGCGTCCGCGCCCGTTCCCCGGCCGCGGCCTCGCCGCCGCCGCTTTCCCGGCGGTCGGGCCCGCCCGCCCGCAGCGCACTGAAGGGTTTCGAGCTCACCGATCATCTCCTTTCTCGCTCGCGGTCAGAATGCTATAGGGATCGCCATCCCGCAACGCCGAGGGTCAGGACCACTCCCCCGGGCCGCGGGCTGCGAGGGAACGCGACAAGGTGGGCTGTGATTCAAGCCACGAAGCTGGCGATCAAAGGGGCTGCGCGATATGAAGAAAATCAAGGTGGACAATCCCGTCGTCGAGCTCGACGGCGACGAGATGACCCGGATCATCTGGCATCTGATCAAGGACAAGCTGATCCACCCTTATCTCGACATCGAACTCGACTATTACGACCTCGGCATCGAGAACCGCGACGCGACCGACGACCGGGTCACCGTCGAGGCCGCCGAGGCGATCAAGCGGCACGGCGTCGGCGTCAAATGCGCGACCATCACCCCCGACGAGGCCCGCGTCGAGGAGTTCGGCCTCAAGCAGATGTGGCGCTCGCCCAACGGCACGATCCGCAACATCCTGGGCGGCGTCGTGTTCCGCGAGCCGATCATCTGCGACAACATTCCCCGCCTGGTGCCGGGCTGGACCGAGCCGATGGTTATCGGCCGCCACGCCTATGGCGACCAATACCGGGCGACCGACTTCCTGGTGCCGGGCGAAGGCAAGCTCACCATCAAATGGCAGGCTGCGGACGGCTCGCAGACCATCGAGAAGGACGTGTTCGACTTTCCGGGCGCAGGCGTGGCGCTCGGCATGTACAACCTCGATTCCTCGATCCGCGACTTCGCGCGCGCCTGCATGGCCTATGCGCTGCAGCGCAAGCTGCCGCTCTACATGTCCACCAAGAACACCATCCTCAAGGCCTATGACGGCCGCTTCAAGGATCTGTTCGAGGAGATCTTCGAGGCCGAGTTCAGGAAGGACTTCGAGGCCGCGGGGCTCACCTACGAGCACCGGCTGATCGACGACATGGTGGCGGCGGTGCTCAAATGGTCGGGCGGCTTCCTGTGGGCGTGCAAGAACTATGACGGCGACGTTCAATCGGACACCGTCGCCCAGGGCTTCGGCTCGCTGGGGCTGATGACCAGCGTCTTGATGACGCCCGACGGCAAGACCATGGAGGCCGAGGCGGCGCACGGCACCGTGACCCGCCATTTCCGCGCGCATCAGAAGCTGTCTCTTATACACATCTCCG
>CAYVYD010000088.1:5508-9462 GCA_964454415.1 uncultured Hyphomicrobiaceae bacterium
CATCAGAAGGGCGAGACGACCTCCACCAACTCGACCGCCTCGATCTTCGCCTGGTCGCGCGCGCTCGCCCACCGCGCCAAGCTCGACGGCAACGCGGCCCTTGCGCGGTTCGCCGTGACGCTGGAGCGGGTGGTCGTCGACACCATCGAATGCGGCTTCATGACCAAGGACCTGGCGCTGCTGGTGGGCGAGGACCAGGCCTGGCTCTCGACGGAAGGCTTCCTCGACAAGATCGACGAGAACCTTCAGGCGGCGATGGAAACCGAACTCGCTGCGGCGAGCTGACGGCCCCCGCGGGCATCCCCGGATACGCTCAGGCGAGCTTGATGGAGCCCGCCTTGCGCCGCGCGCCGCCCGCCTTGCTGCGGGCCTGGGCGACGCCGCGGATGTGGCTCGCGATCTCGGGCTCGCGGTGCATCAGGTGCTCGAAGTCGTCGCGGTCGAGCGCCAGCAGGCGGCATTTGGTGCGCGCGATCACGTTCTTGTTGTGCGCGCGCTCCTCGATCAGCGCCATCTCGCCGAAGAAATCGCCCTCGCCGAGGATCACCTCGCCGCCGGCCGTCTTCACCGCCACCTCGCCCGAGGCGATGAAGTACATCGCCTCCGGGCGCGCGCCGGCGACGATGACCTTGGCGCCCGCCTCGAATTGGCGCGAATAGAGCAGCCCCATGATCTCTACGACGCTGCCGGCGTCGAGCTGGGCGAACAGCGGCACCCGCGCCACCATGCCCCAGGTGACGACGAATTCGCGGCGGTTCGCCTCCTGGCTGAAGCCGGTGGCGATGATGGCTATGGGAAGCGCGAACATGCCGAGACCGAAGATCATGATCAGGCCGCCGAAAAGCTTTCCCAAGGGCGTGACCGGCACCACGTCGCCATAGCCCACCGTGGTGAGCGTCGCCAGCGCCCACCAGGCGGCGGCCGGGATCGAGCCGAAGATCTCGGGCTGCGCCTGGCGCTCCAGAAAGTAGATCCCCGTCGCCGCGAACAGCAGCAGCGCGATCATCACCAGCAGCGCGCCGACCAGCGCCCGGCGCTCGCTGGAGATGACGCGGCCCAGCGAATGCAGCGCCGGCGAATAGCGCGCCAGCTTGAGGAACCGGAACACGCGGAGCACGCGGAGCACGCGGAGATCGAGCGGTAGGATAAAGCTCAGATAGAAGGGCAGGATCGCGAACAGGTCGATGAGCTGCATCGGGCGCAGCGCGAATCGCTGGCGCGCGCGCCAGGGCTTGAGCCCCTTGAACACGTTGATCTCGATCGCGCTCCACAGCCGCGCCACATATTCGACCGTGAAGATCGCCACCGAGACGATGTTGAAGGCCTCGAAGGCGCCCGCATAGGCCTCGCCCAGGGACGGCACCGTCTCGGCCGAAAACGCCACCACGTTGAGGAAGATCAGCACCACCAGGCCGGTGTTGATCACGCCGCTCCAGGGATCGTGGGTGGCGTCGAGCTCGAGCACGTCGTGGACCCGCTTGCGCAGGCGCCGCAGCCGTCGCGGCTTGATCACCTGTTGCAGGCCTTGCCCCTCAACCACCGGCACGGCCGCTCACCCGCTCGGCGATGGCTTCGAGGGCCGCGGCCGCGCGCGAGCCGTCGGGACCGCCGGCCTGGGCAAGATCGGGACGCCCGCCGCCGCCGCCGCCGCCGAGCGCCGCGGCACCCGCCTTGACCAGATCGACCGCGTCATAGGCCTGCGTGAGGTCGTCGGTGACGCCGACCACGATGCCGGCCTTGCCGCCTTCGGAGAGACCGACGATGGCGACGATGCCCGAACCGATCTGCCGCTTGCCGTCGTCGACTAGGCTCCGCAGATCCTTGGCCGAGACGCCCTCGACGGTGCGCGCCAGCAGCTTGACGTCGCCAAGCGCGCGCACCCCATCGCCGCCGCCGCCGGCGCCCTTGCCGAGCGCCATGGCGCGCTTGGCCTCCGATAGCTCGCGCTCCAGCTTCTTGCGCTCCTTGAGCAGCGCCTCGAGCCGCTGCACGGCGTCCTCGGCCTGGGTCTTCAACAGCTCGGCCACCTGGCGCATGCGCCTGTCCTGGGCGTTGAGATAGGCGCGCGCGCCCTCGGCGGTGACCGCCTCGATGCGCCGCACGCCGGCGGCGACCGCGCCCTCGCCGGTGATCTTGACGAGGCCGATGTCGCCGGTGCCCCTCACATGGGTGCCACCGCAGAGCTCGACCGAATAGGCCTTGCCCGCCTTGGGGCCTTCCTCGGCCCGCCCCATGGAGACCACCCGCACCTCGTCGCCGTATTTCTCGCCGAAGAGCGCGAGCGCGCCGGATTCGATCGCCTCGTCGACCGCCATCAGATGGGTCACTACGGGCGCGTTCTGCAGCACGATCGCGTTGGCCATGTCCTCTACCGCGCTAACTTCCTCCTCGGACATGGGGCCGGGATGGGAGAAGTCGAAGCGCAGCCGGTCGGGCGCCACCAGCGAGCCCTTCTGCGCCACATGGGGGCCCAACACCTCGCGCAGCGCCTCGTGCAGCAGATGGGTCGCCGAATGGTTGGCGCGGATCGCGGTGCGGCGGCCGCCATCGACGGCGAGGTCGACGATGTCGCCGAGCCTGAGGGTGCCGCTTTCCAGCTTGCCGAGATGGACGATGAGGTCACCGAGCTTCTTCTGGGTGTCGGCGACGGCGAAGCGCGCGCCGTCCGCGCCGGCGATCAGCCCGGCGTCGCCCACCTGGCCGCCCGCCTCGCCGTAGAAGGGCGTCTGGTTGACGATGACGGCGCCCTCCTCGCCCGGTTTGAGACGCTTGACCGGCTTGCCGTTCCTGACCAGCGCGCGCACCTCGCCCTCGGCGCGCTCGGCGCCGTAGCCCAGGAACTCGCTGGGGCCGGTCTCCTCGCGCAGATCGAACCACACCGCTTCCGTCGCCGCCTCGCCCGAGCCCGCCCAGGCCTTGCGCGCCTCGGCGCGCTGGCGCTCCATCGCCTTGTCGAAGCCCTTGCGGTCGACGCCGATGCCGCGGAGCTTGAGCGCGTCCTCGGTGAGGTCGAAGGGAAAACCGTAGGTGTCGTAGAGCTTGAAGGCGACGTCGCCGGAGAGCGTGGCACCCTCGCCCATGTCCCCGGTCGCCTCCTCCAGCAGGCCGAGGCCCCGCTCCAGCGTCTTGCGGAAGCGGGTCTCCTCAAGGCGGAGCGTCTCCTCGATCAACGGCTGGGCGCGGGAGAGCTCGGGGTAGGCCTGACCCATCTCGCGCACCAGCACCGGCACCAGGCGGTGGAGCAGCGGCTCCTCGACCCCCAGCAGATGGGCGTGACGCATGGCGCGGCGCATGATGCGGCGGAGCACGTAGCCGCGCCCCTCGTTCGCCGGCAGCACGCCGTCGGCGACGAGGAAGCTCGAGGCGCGCAAATGATCGGCGATGACGCGGTGGCTCGCCTTGTGGCGGCCCTCCGGCTCGACGCCGCTGGCGTCGGCCGACGCGTTGATCAGCGCCTGGAACAGGTCGATCTCGTAATTGTCGTGGGTCCCCTGGAGCACCGCGGCGACGCGCTCGAGCCCCATGCCGGTGTCGATCGAGGGGCTGGGCAGGTCGACCCGGGTCCTGGCGTCCACCTGCTCGTATTGCATGAAGACGAGGTTCCAGATCTCGATAAAGCGGTCGCCGTCCTCGTCCTTACTCCCCGGCGGGCTCCCGGGAAGATGCTCGCCGTGATCGAAGAAGATCTCCGAGCAGGGACCGCAGGGGCCGGTGTCGCCCATCGCCCAGAAATTGTCGCTGGTGGCGATCTTGAGGATCTTGTCCTCGGAAAGCCCGGCGATCTTCCGCCACAGCTTGAAGGCCTCCTCGTCCTCGGCATAGACGGTGACGAGGAGCCGCTCGGGCTCAAGACCGAACTCCTTGGTCATCAAGCGCCAGGCGAGCTCGATCGCCTCCTCCTTGAAGTAGTCGCCGAAGGAGAAATTGCCCAGCATCTCGAAGAAGGTGTGGTGG
>CAYVYD010000089.1:0-9419 GCA_964454415.1 uncultured Hyphomicrobiaceae bacterium
GCGGAGACGTGCGGAATGCGGCACGAGGCCGAGCGGTTGCGCTGCGAGTAGGCGAGCAGCACCGGCGCCTCGTAGCCCGGAACCAGGCGCTTGTAGGAGTTGGTGATCGGATTGGAAAAGGCGTTGATGACGCGGGCATGCTTCAGGATGCCGGCGATGTAGTGCAGGCATTGGTCGGAGAGATCGGCATATTTGTTGCCGGCGAACACCGTGTTGTTGCCCTTCCAGATGGACTGGTGGCAATGCATGCCGCTGCCGTTGTCGCCGAACACCGGCTTGGGCATGAAGGTCGCCGTCTTGCCGTAGGCGTGGGCGACGTTGTGGACCACGTATTTGTAGGTCTGAAGCTGGTCGGCGACGCGCACCAGCGTGTCGAATTTCATGCCGAGCTCGTGCTGGGCGGCGCCCACCTCGTGGTGGTGCTTCTCGGTGGTGACCCCCATCTCGTTCATCACGCTCAGCATTTCGGAGCGGATGTCCTGGGCCGAGTCGACCGGCGGCACCGGAAAATAGCCGCCCTTGGTGCGCGGCCGGTGGCCGAGATTGCCCATCTCGTACTCGGTGCCCATGTTGATCGGCAGCTCCGTCGAGTCGATCTTGAAGCCGCACTCGTAGGGATCGGCGGAGAACCGCACGTCGTCGAAGATGAAGAACTCGGCCTCGGGACCGAAATAGGCCTTGTCGCCGATGCCGGTCTGCTTGAGATAGGCCTCCGCCTTGCGGGCGGTTCCGCGGGGGTCGCGGTCGTAGAGCTCGCCGGTGGTGGGTTCGACCACGTCGCAATAGAGCGCGAACGTGGTCTGCGCGAAAAACGGATCGAGACTGGCCGAGTCCGGATCGGGCAGCAGCGCCATGTCCGATTGCGAGATGTCCTTCCAGCCGGCGATGGACGAGCCGTCGAACATCACGCCGTCGGCGAAGGCGTCTTCGTCCATCACCGCCGCGTCCATCGTCAGATGCTGCAGCTTGCCGCGCGGGTCCGTGAATCTGAGATCGACGAATTTGACGTCCTCATCCTTCATCTTTTTCAATACCTTACTTACGTCAGCCATTGTCTTCCCCTGTTGCAAATCGGATTTCGGAATTCGGCCGGGCGGCCGGATGGTTGGGAGTCGTTGGTCGCGGCCGATCGGACTCCTCGGCCGCGAAAGGAAAGCGGTCCGGTCGGACCGGTCAGATTGCGTCCCCTCCGGTTTCGCCGGTGCGGATGCGGATGGCGTTCTCGACGTTGGTTATGAAGATCTTGCCGTCGCCAATGCGTCCGGTTTTCGCCGAGGACAGGATGGCCTCGACCGCCTTGTCGACCATATTGTCGGCGAGAACAATTTCAACTTTCACCTTCGGCAGAAAATCGACAACATATTCGGCGCCCCGGTAGAGTTCCGTGTGACCCTTCTGGCGGCCGAATCCCTTGGCTTCGGTTACCGTTATTCCTTGAAGCCCGATTTCCTGAAGGGCCTCCTTAACTTCATCGAGTTTGAAAGGCTTTATGACAGCCTCGATTTTCTTCATCTCCCGGGTCACCTCCGCTGCGGTATCCTGGCCTGTGATGGTTGTGCTCGCCTATGCAATAGCACACGCCGTGCCAAGGCGGGCTGGTCTTAAATAATGATGTAACTCAATGGCTTGCCATTATTCAAGATTGCAATTGACGGTTTTGGAGCCTGCCACTGCTTACAATTTGTTCATTCTGCTCAAAAAGCGTGCAGGCGCGCAAGCGGGACATCGGGGAAAGGGGCGCGGGTGAATGAACTCCTGAACAGCGAAGAGATGGGCAGGGCCGACCGGCTTGCGATGGCGGCCGGCACGTCCGGGCTCGAGCTGATGGAAAACGCCGGCCGCGCGGTGGCCGACGAAGTCGCCCGCCGCTATCCCGACGCCGTCCGTGTCGCGGTGCTCGCGGGCCCCGGCAACAATGGCGGCGACGGTTTCGTCGCCGCGCGCCTGCTCGAGGACCGCGGCTTCACCGTCGCCCTCGCACTCCTTGGCGAGCGCGCCCGCCTCAAGGGCGACGCCGCGGCCATGGCCAAGGCGTGGAAGGGCGCGGCGGCGGCGCTGGAGCCCGCCGTGCTCGCGGGTTGCGACGTCGTCGTCGACGCGCTCTTTGGCGCCGGCCTCGCGCGCCCGCTCGAGGGGGCGGCGGCGCGGACCGTGGCGGCGCTCAATGCCGGCGATCGCCCGGTCATCGCCGTCGACGTGCCGAGCGGCATCGACGGCACCACCGGCGCGGTCATGGGAGGCGAGGGGAAGGGATGCGCGGTCCGCGCCGAGGCGACCGTCACCTTTTTCCGCCGCAAGCCGGGCCATGTGCTGCTGCCGGGCCGGCTTTATTGCGGCGAGGTGGTGGTCGCCGATATCGGCATAAGCGCGGACGTGTTGTCGCAGATCGCGCCGCAAGCCCACGTCAACGGTCCGGAGCTGTGGGGGGCGGCCTATCGCTGGCCCCATCCCGCCGGCCACAAATACGCCCGCGGCCACGCCGTCGTCGTCTCGGGCCCCGCCACCTCGACGGGCGCCGCCAGGCTTGCCGCCCGCGGCGCGTTGCGGGCGGGCGCCGGTCTGGTCGCGCTGGCGAGCCCGGGGCAGGCCTTCGCCGTCAACGCCGCACAATTGACGGCGGTCATGATCGGCGTCTTCGAGGGCGCGGAAGGCCTGGCGGCGATGATGCGGGACGAGCGCAAGAACGCCTGCCTGATCGGTCCGGGCGCCGGCGTCGGCGAGGCGACGCGGGGGCTCGTCGAGGCGCTGCTCGCGACCGGCGCCGCGCTGGTGCTCGACGCCGATGCGCTCTCCTCCTTCCAGGCGGCGCCGGCGACGCTCTTCAAGGCTTTGGGCGCTCGCTCCGGCGCGGCTGTGCTGACGCCGCACGAGGGCGAATTCGCCCGCCTCTTTCCCGATCTCGAGGGCTCCAAGCTGGAGCGGGCCCGGGCCGCAGCGGCCCGCGCCGGCGCGGTCGTTCTGCTCAAGGGCGCCGACAGCGTCATAGCGGCGCCTGGCGGCCGGGCCGCGGTCAATTGCAACGCGCCGCCCTGGCTCGCGACCGCGGGCGCGGGCGACGTGCTGGCGGGCTTCGTGCTTGCCCATCTCGCCCAGGGCATGGACGCCTTCGAGGCGGCGGCGGCGGCCGTCTGGCTGCACGGCGCTGCGGCGGCGGCCTTCGGTCCCGGCCTGATCGCCGAGGATCTGGCGGAGCTGCTGCCGGGGGTGCTGGCGGAGCTCCGCCGGACCACCCATGGAAGCGATGAACAGGACCCTTCGGGCGGCGCCCGGCCTACTTTTCATAGAGGATCTTGAGCTGGTCGGCGCAGTTGAAGACCCGGCCGTAGAGATGGGCATGGCTGCGCGAGGGCTTTCTGACGATGACGCTGAACTTGCACTGGGCCTTGGCGGGCTCGTCGAAAGTCTGGATCTCGTAGACGACGTCGCGTTTGAGCATGTTGGAGGCGAAGCTTGCGCATAGCTGCAGGCGGTCGCCCGGCTGCAGCAGGATGCGGTCGTCGCTGGTGCCGTCGAGCTTGAGCGGGATCGGCCGGCTGCGGACGACGGAATCGGCGTTGACGGCGAGCAGCGTGAGCGAGGGATCCTCGAGCATACGCTCCTCCTGCAGCAGGTTGTTGACGGTGAAGCGCAGGCAGCTGCCGTCGTCCCGCAATCGGGAGAGCTCTATCTCGGTCACGTGGAATAGGCTCCAGTCGAACCAATAGGAGACCGCGAACTCGAGGCCGAGCACGGTCGCCAACAGGATCACATAAGGCCGCGCGCGGATCCAAAGGCTTTTCCTGGGCGCGGAGGATTTGGTTTCAGTCATGGCGCCCACCGCCTTCGCCGGAGGGAAAAATCAGGTCGAGTCTAACCGATCGGGGGAGTGCGTGGAAGCTGGCCATGCGCCGCGGCCTTGCGGACTTCTCATCACTTGGGCGGAGCGGCCGCCCGCGATCGGGGTTTGGCGGGGGAGGGACAAATTTGCTATGACGTTTGCTCGTCGGCCCGGCCGCGTGTGCGGTCGCGGGGGCGGAGGGTTGATGCGGCGGAGCGGCTCACCCCGCTGAGTTCCCGGCCGGAGCGCCGGGATTGGTGGTGACGGTGGTGAAGGATCGGTTGTCGATGCGGCTTTGTGGCCATTGCGGGTTTCTGGGATGGGCGGTTGCGGTTGGCCTCGCCCTCGTCCTTGCCGGCGCGCCGCCGGCGCGCGCTGCGACCAACCGCGCCCTGCTGCAGGCCGGCCAAGGGGTTTCGGCGCTGCTGCGCGGGCAATACGAAAAGGCGGTCGAGGCCTATACGCAGGCCTTGGAATCGGCCGATCTCTCGGACGTGCGCCGCGCCAACATCCACAACGACCGCGGCGTCGCCCAATGGCGGCTGGGTAAGACCAAGGAGGCGGTCGATGACTTCAACAAGGCGATCGAGCTGTTTCCCGATTACGCGGTCGTCTACAACAACCGCGGCAACGCCCTGATGGACCTCAAGCGCCCGGACGAGGCGGTCAAGGACTTCGACCGGGCGATCGATTTGGCGCCCGCCTATGGCGCCGCCTACAACAACCGCGGCAACGCCCTGCTCGCCATGGGCCGCACCGATCAGGCCTACAAGGCGTTCGCCAAGGCGGTCGAGCTGATGCCCGACAACGCCGTTCCGCTGAACGGCCGCGGCAAGGTCAACACCGAGCTCGACCGGCCCTTCGCCGCGATGCGCGATTTGAACCGGGCGATCCTGCTCAACGCCAACTACTCGAGCGCCTACCGTAACCGGGCCTCGGCCAACCTGACGCTCGAGCGGCATTCGAGCGCGATCGAGGATCTGACCCAGGCGATCGGCAACGGCAGCGACAGCGCCGAGCTCTACATCGCCCGGGCCCGCGCCTATGCGCGGCTCAAACGCTACCGGCCGGCCCTCAACGACCTCTCCAAGGCGACCGAGCTCCGCCCCGAATCCCCAGACATCTTCGCCGAGCGCGGCCGCGTCTACGCTGATCTCGGCGTCTTCAACAAGGCCCAGGAGGACTTCGCCAAGGCGATCGCGCTCGCGCCCAACATGACGGCGGCCTATGTCAGCAGGGCGCGCACCTATCTGCGCATGGGCGCCCCCCAGGAGGGCCTCACCGACGCCAGCCGTGCGCTCGCCATTGATCCCAATAGCGGCGCGGCCTACCGGGTGCGCGCCGAGATCTACGAAAAGCTGGGGCGCGCCGGCGAGGCCGATGCCGATTACGCCAAGGCGGCGACGCTCGATCCGGCGGGCGGCGAAGACGCCCGGGAGGAGCGCGCGGAGAGCGAGCCCCTCCTCCTGCCGGAGGCCGGCGGCGAGGTGATCGGCGAGCCGTTCGATGACTGGCTCGTCAAACGGGTCCGCAAGGGCCATTACGTCGCCACCAATCCGCGCTTTCCCGACCTGCGGGTGCCGCTCGAGATGTATGGCCCGGGCGAGCCCAGGTTCCTCGAATGGCAGCTATTGAAGAACCAGCTGCGCGGAATCGGGCTGCTGCGTTATTTCGCCGGCGACGCGGAGAAGGGCGGGCGGCTCGAATACATCGCCGTCATCGATCTGTGGAGGAACGCGGTGGTGGCGATCGAGCCCCACAATCTCGGCGGGCGCATGGCCAGATGGGCCTGGGCCGACGTGTCGGTCGTGGTCACCGACCCGCAGGGCACGCCGAGCGAGATCAAGCTTCGTCAGGCCCGCCCCGAGCCGCAATATGACGAATATGGCCGCAGCGTATTCGACGATTGGTTCTCCGGCGGCCGCGCGCCCGAGCCGCGGCGCAGGACACGGCCCCGCGGCCTGTTCGATTGGCTGTTCGGCAACTGACCACGGCCGCCGCCGGCCGGATCGGGCCGGCGCCTCCCCCGTTTTCCTTACCATGGGGCCAGTTAAGCCTTGCAATGGCGTGCGTGAGCGGGGACGCTTGCTCGTCCATGCCGGGCAGGGACGAAGGAGGTGACGCATGATCCATCGCTTGGCGGCCGTGTTCGTTGTTCTCGTCTGCGCCGCGTATCCAGGCCGCGCCAACGCCAACGTCGTTGCCAGGGTCGATATTTCCGAGCAGCGCCTGCACCTTTACGTGAACGGCGCGCCCTACGCCACCTGGCGGGTGTCGACGGCGCGCCGCGGCTACCGCACGCCGACCGGCAGCTTCCGTCCCCAGAGCCTCCACCGGCAACACTATTCGTCGCGCTACCACAACTCGCCGATGCCCTATTCGGTGTTCTTCCACGGGGGCTACGCGATCCACGGCACCTACGAGCTCCGCTATCTGGGCCGACCGGTCTCCCATGGCTGCATCCGCCTCCATCCCCGCAACGCCGCCGTTCTTTTCAATCTGATCCGCCGGCACGGCGCCTCCAATACCCGGATCGTCGTCGCCTATTAGCCGGCTGACGGGCCGGTTCGGCCCGGCGCCCGCCGGCTTCGGCCGGGCGGGGTATTGGCGCGGCCAGGCCGCTCGGCCATATTGTCCCCAGGTTGAGGACTCATGGATAGCGCGTGCCCGCCGCGGACATCGGGCGCGCTCAATGGGGAACCCATGTCATGCTGCGCAATCTGATCCGTAGCGTTGCGATCGCCAACTTCTTTGCAATCGGACTGGGCCTCGGCACGGTGGTGGCATTCCAGAATTCGCTTTCGGTCAAGGCGGCGGCGAGCGCGCTCCTCGCCGAGAGCGGCGCGGCGGTCGAGCGCGGCGTCGCCTACGGGCCCGATCCGCGCCAGCGGCTCGACGTCTACCGTCCGCGCGGCGTGGCGGAGAAGGGCCCGGTCATCCTCTTCCTCTATGGCGGAGGATGGCGTCAGGGCGAGCGCCAACTCTACCGGTTCGTCGGCGCCTCCTTCGCCTCGCGCGGCTACACCACCGTGATCCCCGATTACCGGCTCTATCCGCAGGTCCGCTTCCCCGCCTTCGTCGAGGACGCCGCGCGCGCCTATGGCTGGGTCGCGGAAAACCTAAAACACGCCGACGCGACGCCTCGGCCCGTCGTCGTCATGGGCCATTCGGCGGGCGCCCATATCGGCGCCCTGCTGGTTCTCGACAAGCGCTACATCGCCGCGCTGCATCGCCATTTGCGCCAGCCGGCGGGCTTCGTCGGCCTATCCGGTCCCTATGCCTTCGACCCCACCACCTGGCACTCGACCAGCGGCATCTTCGCCGCCGCGCCCAGCTCCGACGACGCGCGCCCGGTCGCCTTCGCGCGGGCCGACGCGCCGCCCATGCTCGTCATGCACGGGCTCGATGACAATGTCGTCAAGCTCTGGAACATGGAAACCCTCGCCACGGCGATACGGGCCAAGGGCGCCGCCATCCGCCCGGTCGAGCTCGAAAATGTCGGCCATATCGGGACGGTGCTGGCGCTCGCCTGGCCGCTGCGCTGGAGGGCGCCCGTGTTCGAGCAGACGCTGGACTTCATGGGCGCGCTCGCCGGGCGCGACGCTCGCGCGGTGGCGGCGCGCTGAGCGGTCCGAACCAAGCAAACCATCCGGGGAGGGAGTATCATGAGCTATACGCTTTACAGCCGGACCGGAACCGGCGGCTTCATCGTCGAGGCGGCGCTCGCCAAGGCGGAGGCCCCATTCGATGTGGTGGAGATCGACACCTCCAAGGGCGAGCAGAACAGCCCAGAATTCGTCGCCATCAACCCGATGCGCCAGGTCCCGGCGCTGGTCGCGCCCGACGGCGCGGTGCTGACCGAGTCGGCGGCGATCGCGATCCACCTCTCCCACGTCTTCCCGGAAAAGGGGCTCGCGCCCAAGCCCGCCAGCACGGGCCACGCCGCCTTTCTGCGCTGGATGTTCTTCATGGCGATCAACCTCTATGAGGGCGATCTGCGCTACTACTACACCGACCGCTACACCACCGATCCCGGCGGCGCGGAGGGCGTGCAACAGGCCGCCGCCGCCCATATGACCAAGAGCTTCGCCATCGTCGAGGCGGCGCTCGAGAAGGCGCCCTTCCTGCTGGGGGAGGCGCTCTCGATCGCCGACGTCTATCTATCGATGCTGATGAACTGGTGCCCGGTCGACGGCTCCGCGCCCGGTCTGCAGCGGGTCAAGGCGGCGGTGCTCGCGGACCCCGTCTACGGCAAGGTGTGGCGCGCGCACAGCTTCAAGACCTGAAGAGGTGCCGCGGCGTCTCCTGCCCAAAACCGTCAAGGGGCCGGCCGGTAACCGGCCAACCCCTTGATCTGAATTGGCTCCCCGGGCCGGACTCGAACCGGCGACCCAGCGGTTAACAGCCGCTTGCTCTACCAACTGAGCTACCGAGGATTAGCGCGCCTTGCGGCGCGGTGCTTGGCCACAATCGCTATAGCAAAAGCGCGGGGCCCATGCCAGTGTCAAGGGTGACGCTGGGGCCGCCCGGGAGCCGCGATTGCGGCGCGGCCCGCCAGCGCCTATCTCTCCGGTTAGGATTCAGCGTAGAGAGCCGCACCCCGTGCCGCCCAAAATCCGCATTGGCAACAACCACGTCCACCTGCCGCGCTCGCGCACGGTGCGCATCGCCATCGGCCTGGTGCTGATCGCCGGCGGCCTGGCCGGCTTCCTCCCGGTGCTGGGCTTCTGGATGATCCCGGTCGGCGTGCTCGTGCTCTCGGTCGACCTGCCGCTGCTGCGCCGCTGGCGCCGCCAGGCCCAGGTCTGGTGGGAGCGCCGCCGCCGGCCGAGAAACAACGCTTCCCGCGAGGCAAGACCGCGGGACGAAACGGGGCGGCGGGCGGCGTGAGCGGCGATTCCTCGTTCGTTGAGGGGACCCATCCGATCGGTGAGGTTGGAGGCCACGCCCGGAATCGAACCGGGGTAAACGGATTTGCAGTCCGCTGCGTCACCACTCCGCCACGTGGCCCTTGGCCTGCCGCCCCTGGGGCGGCAGGCGCCGGCGAGATATAGCAAAGGGCCGATCCCATAACAATCCGCCGTTCGCGCTGCCTGGGCCGCGCGGTGCGTCCCCACCGCTGCACGGAATAGCTTCAATCCGGCCGCGTTAGGCTCTAAGGTCCGCGCGGATTTTTCATGCGGCGGCGGGGTCCACGGTCCCCGCCGCCGGTCAACCCGACCGGGGAGGCGAGGCGCATGAGCGACATGGCGGCGGCGCGGTTCAACATGGTGGAGTCGCAGGTCAGGCCCAACAAGGTGACCGACAAGCGCATCCTTGGCGCGATGCTGGAGATCCCGCGCGAGCTGTTCGTGCCGGAGGCGCGCCGCTCGCTCGCCTATATGGACGAGGAAGTCCCGCTGGGGACGGGGACGGAGCGCGCGGTGCGCAGGCTGATCGCGCCGATGCCGCTCGCCCGCCTGGTTCAGCTCTGCGCCGTCGACGACGACGACCTCGTCCTCGACGTCGGCTGCGCCAGCGGCTACTCTACCGCCATCTTCTCGCGCCTCGCCGGCGCCGTCGTCGGGCTGGAGTGCGATGTGACGTTGGCCGCCCGGGCGGC
>CAYVYD010000090.1:0-9318 GCA_964454415.1 uncultured Hyphomicrobiaceae bacterium
TTCCGCCTGTTCGGGCGCAACGCCATCGCGCGCGGAATGGGCGTTATTTATGAGTCCTCAACCTAGGTGCCGCCGCCCGCCGCAGCCGGTCGTTGATCGCGGCCCCCAGCCCTTCCATCGGGACCGGCATCACAGCCACCCGCTCCGCTCCCAGACGGTCGAGCTCGCGCAGCGCGGCGAACAGATTGGCGGCGGCCTCCTCGAGATCGCCGCTCGCCGAGAGGTTGATCAGGGTTCCGGCACCCGGGGGCGCATCGGGGCCGAAGGCGAGCAGCGCCTCGCCGGGCGCCAGGTCCTTCGCATCGAGCCGCAGCCTCGCCTTGGGCGCGTAGTGGCTCGGCTGCTGCCCCGGCGAGCGGTGGGCCTCGCCCGCCTCGCGGGCGAGCGGTTTGCCCAGGACCTTCTCGACCGCCTCCCGCGTCACCACGCCCGGCCGCAGCAGGACGGGAGGATCGGCGGTGGCGTCGATCACCGTCGATTCGAGCCCCTTGGGCAACGGGCCGCCCTTCAAGATCAGCGCGGGCCCCTCGTCCAGGTCGTGCTCGACGTGCTCGGCCCTGGTCGGGCTCACGTAACCGGACGCGTTGGCGCTGGGCGCGGCGATCGGGAAGCCAGCCGCCGCGAGCAGCGCCTGCGCCACCGGGTGGGCGGGCGCGCGCAGCGCGATGGTGTCGAGGCCGGCGGTGGCGAGCGGCGCGATGCCGCTTTGGGCGGCGAGCTTGACGACGAGCGTCAGCGGTCCCGGCCAAAACGCCTCGATCAGGCGGTCGGCCGTCCCGTTGAGTTGGCCGCAGCGCGCCGCCATGGCGCGGTCCTCGACGTGGACGATGAGCGGGTTGAAGCGGGGCCGTCCCTTGAGGGCGAAGACCGCCGCCACCGCCTTGCCGTTGCGCGCATCCGCGCCGAGCCCGTAGACGGTCTCGGTCGGGAAGGCGACGAGCTCGCCCCGGGCGAGCGCGGCGGCGGCCCGGGCGATGGCTGCTTCGTCTGCCTCGACGATCATCTCGGGCGCCTTCCCTTTCCTGCGCGGCCCTCGGCGCCGTCAGAGTGGTTCAATCCGGCCCGGAAAGGCTCTAGAGTGGCTGCCGACAACGAGCCGTGGACGCGGCGGCCCTCGACCGCCGCGCGCGAACCGGCATATCGCCCCGCGCGCCCTCGAGGGTCAAGGCCGCCGGGCCGCGATCAGCTTCCAGGAGGAGACATGACCTATTCCGCTCCCGTCCACGACATCGCCCACACGCTCCGCGCGATCGCCGGTCTCGGCGATCTGATGGCGCAAGGCCTGGCGGGCGAGCTCGACGACGACGTGGTGGACGCCATCCTCGAGGAGGCGGGCAAGTTCGCCTCCGAGCAACTGGCGCCGCTCAACCGCGTCGGCGACGTCGAGGGCGCGCATCTCGAGGACGGCAAGGTGATCATGCCGGACGGCTTCGCCGAGGCCTACCGCCAGTGGGTCGAGGCAGGCTGGGGCGGGCTCTCGGCCCCGACCGAGTTCGGCGGCCAGGGGCTCCCCCTGATGCTCGGCATGGCGGTCGCCGAAATGTGGAACTCGGCCTGCATCGCCTTCGCGCTCAATCCGATGCTGACCCAGGGCACGGTGGACGCGCTCGCCATCCACGCCACGGACGAGATCCAGCAGACCTACCTTTCCAAGCTGGTCACGGGCGACTGGTCGGGCACCATGCTGCTGACCGAGCCCCAGGCGGGATCGGATCTGCGCTTCCTCAAGACCAAGGCCGTACCGCAAGGCGACGGCACCTACAAGCTTTCGGGCACCAAGATCTTCATCACCTATGGCGAGCACGAGCTCTCGCAAAACATCATCCACGCGGTGCTCGCCCGCCTGCCCGGCGCGCCCTCCGGCACCAAGGGCATCTCGCTCTTCCTGGTGCCCAAATATCTGGTCGGCGCCGACGGCTCATTGGGCGAGCGCAACGACATCCACTGCTCCTCCATCGAGCACAAGCTCGGCATCCATGCGAGCCCCACCTGCGTGATGCAGATGGGCGATCATGGCGGCGCGGTGGGTTGGCTGATCGGCGAGGAGAACCGTGGCCTCAATTGCATGTTCACGATGATGAACCGCGCCCGCCTCGGCGTCGGCATCCAGGGGGTGGGTGTCGCGGAGCGCGCCTTCCAGCACGCGCTCGCCTACGCGCATGAGCGCAAGCAAGGCGCGGTCGCTTCGACGCCGCCCGATCAGATGGTCGAGATCGCAGCCCATCCCGACGTCCGCCGCATGCTGCTCGACATGAAGGCGAAGACCGCCGCCGCGCGGGCCATCTGCTATGTCACGGCGAAGGCGATCGACGTCGCCGAACGGGCTCCCGATCAGGCGGCCCGCGCGAAGGCCCACGCCGTCGCCGGCTTGCTGACGCCGGTCGCCAAGGCCTACTCGACCGATCTCGGCATCGAGGTGGCGAGCGAAGGCGTCCAGGTGCATGGTGGCATGGGCTATATCGAGGAGACCGGCGCCGCCCAACATCTGCGCGACGCGCGTATCACCCAGATCTACGAGGGCACCAACGGCATCCAGGCGATCGACCTGGTGATCCGCAAGCTTCCCATGCACGGGGGCGAGGTGGTGCGCACCCACATCGCCGGGCTCAGGGACATCGTCGACGAGGTGCGCGGCTCCAACGAGGCGGCGTTCGGGCAGACCGCCGACCGGCTCGAGGACGCGCTCGCCGCGCTCGCGGAGGCGAGCGACTGGCTGCTGCGCGCCATCGTCGAGAACCAGGAGGCGGCGCTGGCGGGCGCCAGCGCCTATGCGAGGCTGTTCGGCATCGCCTCGGGCGGCGCCTATCTCGCCAAGGGCGCTCTCGCCGAGCGGCGCGGCGGCAACGGGGCCGCCGCCTTCACCGGGCTCGCCCGCCACTTCGCCGAGAATCTGAGCGTCGAGGCGCCGGGTCTGGCGCGCTCGATCACCGCGGGCGCCGAGGCGGTGCTGGGCGGGGCGGAGACGGCGCTCGGCGCGCCGTGAGCGGTAGGCACCGCGAGGAGAGCGGCGACGTCGGGCTCGAGGCAGCCGGCGGCGTTCAGACGCTCACCCTCGACCGGCCGGAGAAGAAGAACGCGCTGACCGGCGCCATGTATGGCGCGCTCGCCCGCGCGCTTCGCGCCGGCGATGCCGATCCCGCGATTCACGTTCACCTGCTGCAGGGCGCGCCCGGCGTCTTCTGCGCCGGCAACGATCTCGCCGATTTCCTCGCCGCCTCGGGCGGCCACGACTTCGACCCCGACGCGCTCGCCTTCCTGCGGGCGCTGGCGGGGCTGGAAAAGCCGCTCGTCGCCGCCGTCGACGGTCTGGCGGTCGGCGTCGGCGTCACCATGCTGCTCCATTGCGATCTGGTCTTCGCCTCGCCCGGGGCCTCCTTCCGCACGCCCTTCGTCGATCTGGGGCTGGTGCCCGAGGCCGCCTCCTCGCTGCTGCTGCCGGCGCGCATCGGCCATGCGCGCGCCTTCGAGATGCTCTGCCTGGGCGCCCCGTTCGACGCCGAGCGGGCGCGGGCCGCGGGGCTCGTCAACGCCGTTTATCCCTCGCCCGAGCTCGAGGCCCGGGCGCGCGAGGCGGCCCTTGCGCTTGCCGCCAAGCCGCAGGCGGCGCTCCGCGCCGCGCGGACCCTCATGCGCCGCGACCGAGCGCTCGTCGAGGCCGTCATTGACGAGGAGATCGCGGTCTTTAAAACCTGTGTGCGGAGCCCGGAGGCGCGCGAGGCCTTCCAGGCGTTCCTGGAGAAGCGCCCCCCCGATTTCGCGCGCGCCCGCGCCGAGGGGGCGTCCGATGACGCCGGCAGATAGCGAAAGCGAGCCTCCCATGGCCGACCTGGAAGGAAAGACCCTGCTGATCTCGGGCGCCAGCCGCGGCATCGGCCTTGCGATTGGGTTGCGAGCGGCGCGCGACGGCGCCAATGTCGCGATCCTGGCCAAGACCGCCGAGCCCCACCCCAAGCTGCCGGGCACCATCTACACCGCGGCCGAGGAGATCGAGGCGGCCGGCGGCAAGGCGCTTCCGATTCTCACCGACATCCGCCACGAGGATCAGGTGGCGCTCGCCGTCGAGAAGACGGCCGGCGAGTTTGGCGGCATCGACATTTGCGTCAACAATGCGAGCGCCATCCAGCTCACCGACACGGCCTCGACGGACATGAAGCGCTTCGACCTGATGCACGCGATCAACACGCGCGGCACCTATATGGTCTCCAAATATTGCCTGCCCTATCTGGAGCGGTCGCGAAACGCCCACATCCTGATGCTCTCGCCGCCGCTCGACATGGATCCCAAATGGTTCGCCCCGCACCTCGCCTATTCGCTCGCCAAATACGGCATGAGCCTTTGCGTGCTGGGACTGGCGGCGGAGCTTGCGCCCAAGGGGATCGCCGTCAACGCGCTGTGGCCGCGCACCACCATCGCCACCGCCGCGGTCCAGAACGTGTTGGGCGCGGAGCTGGTGCGCAGGAGCCGCAAGCCGGAGATCCTTGCTGATGCCGCCCACCTCGTCTTCACCAAGCCGGCCTCCGGCTTCACCGGTAACTTCCTGATTGACGACACCTTCCTCGCCGAGCACGGCGTCGCCGACTTCGACCAGTACCGGGTCGACCCTTCGGCCGATCTGCAAATTGATTTCTTCGTGCCCGAGTCCTATCCCGCGCCCGCCAGCCTCGAGGCGGCCGAGTGATGCGGGAAAGCCCGTCCCGCGCCCGCGCTGGCGACCGGCGATGACGACGCTTTACCTGATCCATCCCCTCTGCCTCGAGCACGACACCGGCTATGGCCATCCCGAGCGCGCCGACCGGCTGCGCGCCGTCGAGGCGGTGTTGGGCGAGGAGCCCTTCGCGGGGCTCGAGCGCGAGCTGGCGCCCCCGGCCAGCCTCGAAGCGGTCGAGCAGGCCCACCCCAGGGCCTATATCGAGGCGGTCCGGGCGGCCATTCCGAAGCAGGGTCACGTCCATCTCGACCCCGACACGGCGGTCTCGCCCAAGAGCTTCGAGGCGGCGCTCGTCGCGGTGGGGGCCGGCATCCGCGCCGTCGACCGGGTGGTGGCGGGCGAAGTGGCAAACGCTTTTTGCGCCATCCGCCCGCCGGGCCACCACGCCGAGCCCACCCGCGCCATGGGCTTCTGCCTGTTCGACAACATCGCGCTGGCGGCGCTGCACGCCCGCGCCCGGCACGGCGCCGAACGCATCGCGGTCGTCGATTTCGACGTCCATCACGGCAACGGCACGCAGACGATCTTCTGGTCGGACGAGGACCTATTCTACGGATCGACCCACCAGATGCCGCTGTTTCCTGGCACCGGCGCGCTGGAGGAGACCGGCGTCGGCAACATCTTCAACGCGCCGCTCAAGGCGGGCGACGGCGGCGCGGTGTTCCGCGAGGCCTGCGAGGAACGCATTCTGCCCGCGCTCGATGCCTTCGCGCCCGATCTCGTGCTGATCTCGGCCGGCTTCGATGCCCATGTGCGCGATCCCCTCGCCAATATCGAGCTGGTGGAGGAGGACTTCGCCTGGATCACCGCCAGGCTCGCCGAGGCGGCTGACAAGCACGCCGGCGGGCGGCTCGTCTCGATGCTCGAAGGCGGTTATGATCTCCAGGCGCTGGCGGGTTCGGTCGCCGCCCATGTGGCGGTGCTGATGGACGCGGGCAGTTGAGTTTGGACGGTCGGCAACAGAGCGGGACGATGGCGAAGAAGGCGGATCACGGCGACGTCGCGGAGATGAGCTTCGAGCAGGCGCTCAAGGAGCTGGAAGGGATCGTCGACCGGCTCGAGCGGGGCGACGTGGAGCTCGAGGAGTCGATCGCCATCTACGAGCGTGGCGAGGCGTTGAAGGCCCGCTGCGATCTGCTCTTGAAGCAGGCCGAGGCCAAGGTCGAGAAGATCACCCTCGACGCCGAGGGCAAGCCCACCGGGACCGCGCCGCTGGACGAGGGCGATTGAGGGGGCGATTGAGGCTCACGCCACCCTGACCTTCTTGGCGCCGCCGAATTCGGCGCGCAGCTCGGCGCCGTGCTCGTTCGGTGCCGGAACCGGTCCGAAGGTCTCCACCCGTCCGCTCACCACGTCGGCCGGCGCCAGCAGCTCCGCCGGGCCGTTCCCGGTCTCGACCCGGATGAAGCGGTTCTGCGGGTGGACCGCCAGGTCGTCCAGATCCGACAGCCGGCCATAGGCGATGCCGGCCTTGGCCAGCAGCCCGATATTGGCCTCGCGGTCGCGCTCGGCGAAGAACCGGGAGAAGATCGACTCGATCTCAGCGCGGTTCGCCACCCGGTCCGAGTTGGTAGCGAATTCGGGCCGCTTGGCCACCTTGGCCTTGCCCAGGACGTCGGCGCACAGCCGCCGCCATTCCCGCTCGTTCTGGATCGAGATCAGCAGTACCTTGCCGTCGGCGCAGGCATAGGCGCCGTAGGGTGCGATCGTGGGGTGCTTGAGGCCGTGCCGCCCGGGGGTCACCCCGCCGTAACGGTGCTGCAGATAGGGGACGTTCATCCAGTCCGCCATGGCGTGGAACAGGGAGACTTCGATGGCGCGGCCCTCGCCGTTTCGCTCGCGCGCGTAGAGTGCCCGCAGGATCGCCTGATAGGCGGTCATGCCGGCGGCGATGTCGCAGACCGAGACGCCGACCCGCGCCGGACCCTCCGGCGTACCGTTGATGGCGCAAAGGCCGCTTTCGGCCTGGATCAGGAGGTCGTATGCTTTTTGGTCGCGCCAGGGACCCTCCGATCCGTAGCCTGAAATCGAGCAGACGATGAGACGGGGGTGCTCGGCGCGCAGCCGGTCGGGGGCGAAGCCGATGCGCTCGATCGCGCCCGGTGCCAGATTCTGGATGAAGACGTCCGCCCGCGCCAGCATCGAGGCCAGAAGCTTCTTGTCCTCCTCGTTCTTGAGGTCGATACAGATCGATTCCTTGCCGCGGTTCAGCCAGACGAAATAGGCGCTCTCGCCATTGACGTGAGCGTCGTAGCCGCGGGCGAAATCGCCCTCGGGCCTCTCCACCTTGACGACGCGCGCGCCGGCGTCGGCGAGCTTGCCCGACGCGTAGGGCGCGGCGACGGCCTGTTCGACGGAGACGACCAGCAGTCCTTCGAGATCGTTCAACGGTCAATCCTTCGATCGCGTTTCGGAGCGGCGATCATGCCCTATTTCTGGGGGTTTGGGGCGGTTCGCGCAAATAGCCGGCTCCTTGACATGCAATAGCTTAAATCTATAGCTTTTTCCATGCGCGAGTGGGCCGTGGACATCAAGCATCTGAAACTCTTCATCGCCATCGTCGAGGAGGGGTCGTTCGCCGCCGCCGCCGCGCGAATGGGCATCTCCCAGCCCACGCTCACCCATCACATCAAGAATCTGGAAAAGCATCTGGGCTCGGAGCTGCTGGTGCGCTCCACCAAGGGCGTGACGATGACCGAGGCGGGAAGCGTTCTGCTCGACCATGGGCGGGAGATCGTCAAGGGCGTGGAGCGGGCCAAGGAGGAGGTGCGGCTGACGGGCGCGGATCCCTGCGGGCGCGTGTCCTTCGGACTTCCCAGCTCGATCTCGATGGTTTTGTCCGTGCCGTTGGCGGAAACCGTGCGGCTGGAGCTCCCCAACGTGCAGTTGCGTGCGGTCGAGGCGATGAGCGGCTTCATCAGGGACTGGCTGCAGGATCAATCGATTGATCTCGGAATATTGTACGATATCAGTTCGTTGCGTCATATGCAGACGCGTCTTTTGCTGACCGAGGATCTGCACTTCTTCTCCGCGCCCGACGCCTGGCCGCTCGATGCCTCGCCGCGCAAACCGGTCAGGCTCGCCGACATCGCCGGCCACGAGCTGGTGCTGCCTTCCGCCAATCACGGGCTGCGCACCATGATCGACCGGTTCGCCAAGGCGTGCGGGTTGCGGCTCAACGTGGTGGTCGAGATGGACGCGCTCACCCAGATCAAGACCATGGTCTCGCGGGGCAGCGCCTTCACCATCCTGGCGCCCGCCTCGGCGCAGGATTTCGTCAAGAGCGGGCAATTGATCAGCGCGCCGATCGTCGAGCCGGTGATGCGGCGGCCGGTCTATCTGGTGCGCAACCCGGAAAAGGTCGTCACCCGCGCCAGCCTCGGCGTGGAGCAGTTGACGGTGGACGTAATCCAGGACCTGATCATGCGGGGATTCTGGCCAGCAAGCTTGGCCATGGCGGATCAATTGCAATAGAAAATATCTATGGATATGATCGCTTTTTCGTATCGTATCTTATTCGTATCGCATCTCAATTGCCGCGGGTCCCGTGCCTCCCGCGCCCGGCGATGCCGTTGGACCGTGCCCTGCATGATCGCGTCCCAACCAGCCGTCGAAGAGGTGGACGATGCCCGCGCGGCCTGAAGCTCGCCCATCGGCGGCCTTTCCATCGCTCTTTCAGCTTGGGGCGGACGGCACCGAGTACCGGCTCCTCGGCCGCGGCGGCGTCGAGGTCCGGATGCTCGGCGACCGGCGCTTTCTGATCGTCCAGCCCGAGGCTCTCGCCCGTCTGGCGGAGGAGGCCTTCGCCGACGTCTCCCACCTGTTCCGCCCAGGCCATCTCGGCCAGCTTCGCGCGATCCTCGACGATCCCGAGGCGTCCGACAACGACCGCTTCGTGGCGCTGGAGCTGCTGAAGAACGCGGTGATCGCCGCGGCGCGCCAGTTCCCGAGCTGCCAGGACACCGGCACCGCGATCGTCCTCGCCAAGAAGGGCCAGCAGGTGCTGATCGAGGGCGACGCCCATGACGCGCTGTCGGCCGGAATCGTGAGGACCTGGGAGACCCGCAATCTGCGGTTCAGCCAGATGGCGCCGCTCACCATGTTCGAGGAGGCGAACACCGGCACCAACCTTCCGGCGCAGATCGAGATCGAGGCGACCGGCGGCGACGCCATGGACTTCCTGTTCATCGCCAAGGGCGGCGGGTCGGCCAACAAGACCTTTCTCTATCAGGAGACGCGCCGGGTGCTGGAGCCGGAGCGGCTGATCGACTTCTTCGACACCCAGATCCGCACGCTCGGAACCGCGGCCTGTCCGCCCTATCATCTCGCCATCGTCGTCGGCGGGCTCTCGGCGGAGCAGACGCTGAAGACGATCAAGCTCGCCTCGACCCGGGCGCTCGATGATTTGCCGCGGAGCGGCGATGCCTCGGGCCGCGCCTTCCGCGACACCGAGATGGAGG
The DNA here is from genome assembly GCA_964454415.1 of uncultured Hyphomicrobiaceae bacterium. Lineage (GTDB taxonomy): Bacteria > Pseudomonadota > Alphaproteobacteria > Rhizobiales > Methyloligellaceae > JAJFHN01. The sequence continues at coordinate 9,169 of CAYVYD010000090.1, forward strand.
AGAAGATCCACGCGCTGACCCGCAACATGGGGCTCGGCGCCCAGTTCGGGGGTAAGTATTTCTGCCACGACGTGCGCGTGATCCGCCTGCCGCGCCACGGCGGCAGCCTGCCGATCGGCTTGGGCGTGAGCTGTTCCGCCGACCGGCAGG
>CAYVYD010000091.1:0-9224 GCA_964454415.1 uncultured Hyphomicrobiaceae bacterium
CGACGTGGTGGCGGTCGTGATCGAATAGGGGGATGCTGGCGGCAGGCGCCTGCCGAGTTGCCGCTCGCCCGCGACGCAGTCGTCTCGCAAAAGAGGTATGTGATGTCCAACGACATGGTTCTCTCCCCTCAACTCGTCACCGGCGCCCAGGTGCTCTATGTCTGCTTCGAGGCGGAGGACCGCGAAGCGCTCCGGCCCTTCGTGCCGGATGGTTTTGAGCTCAGGGATCCCCCCACCGTCTTCCTCAACCAGTACCGGGTGGAGCGCGAGGAGCTGCATTCCAATGCGGGCTTTCCGGGAGGCTGGGGCGCCTACAATCTCACCTATATGGGCGTGGAGCTCGCCGGCCACGATCTCTACGAAGGCATGCCCGCCCGCTGGTGGACCCACTACTATACGAGTTCGTCCGCCATGCACGCCTATGCGGCTGCCCACGGCATACCCGCCATCGCGGGCGGCCGCACCGAATTGGAGACCTCCGGCAAAGGCGCCACCGCTATCACCTTCATCGACGGCAAGCCGGCGGTCCGCACTCGCGCCAGCTTCGGCGGGCGCCTGTCGCCGCCCGTATCGGGCCAGCTGCTCTATCTGACCCGGCGCGAAGGCGACTTCGAGCTCGGCCGTTACCCCTTCGTCGGCGGCACGATGGAGGACATCGCCGTCGAATCGGTCGAGTTTCTCGATCCAGGCCTGCACTTCTTCGGACTTCGCCCCAAGCAGCCGCTCAACGTTACCTTCGCCGTTTATTTCCCGGATTTGGCCTTCTGCTATCCGGGAGGTCAGCAGAAGTTGGACGAGGTGCCGTTCTAGCCGCCCGCCGCGCACCGGCCGCTGGTGCGGATGCACGCCGTTCAGTCGGCTTCCATATCGAAGGAAAATTGGTGGCTCGCCGGTACCGCGGTCACGCCCTTCGGGGCTTCGGCGATGGGCGCCTTGCCCGTTGCCGCCGTCGCCCGTTTGGCCGCGGGCGAACGCTGCGGCAGCGGCACCCCTTCGCCCGGCAGCTCCAGCTTGACCGTCCAGCCCCCGCCCTGCGGCGGCGGTGCTTTCGTGATCGACCCCGTCGGCATCGGCGCGGCGAGCGGCGGCGGGGGAACGTCGTAGGTCTCGTATTCGTAGTCGCCTGCGCGGCGCGCCGGATCGCTCAGGACGCCGCTGAGGGGATGGAAAATGACGCGGGTGAGATTGGCCTTGGGGTCGTAGTTTTCGACCGGGAGATCGAGCTGGCCGGCGCTCAGCCGGCCGGCCGCTGCGAGCAGCGCGAAGCGCGAAACGATCACGTCGCGCTCGGCGCTGGCGACCGCGACCTGCGTGTTCACCAGTTCCCGTTGGGCATCGAGGACCTCGAAGATCGCCCGCTCGCCCACCTCGGCCTCGATCCTCACCCCCTTGAGCGCCTCGTCCGCGGCCCGCACCGATAGCTTATTGGACCGCACCCGCGATTGCGCCGCCTGCAGTTGCTGCCAGGTGTCGTGCACCGCGGCGACCACGCGGTTGCGTGTGTCGGACGCCTCGTAGTCGCGCTGCTTGTAGGTCTCCCTGGCCTGGCGCACCTGCGAGGAGAGCGTGCCGCCCTGATAGAGCGGCATGGCGAGGCGAAGGTAAACCGAAGAGTCGGTCTCCCGATTGAACCCGTCGAGGGTGTCGTAGTCGCGGCCGTGCTGGGCGTCGAGCGACACCGACGGCATGAATTGGCCATAGGCCTTCTTGAGCGCGTATTCGGCGGCGTCCTTCCGGAATTCGGCGGCGATGACCAGCGGGTTCTCCTCTTCCGCAGTCCCCAGCGCCGCCCCGAGGCTCGGCGGCAGCAGGCGCACGAATGAGGGTGCCGGCGACAACTGGCCGGGGCGGTGGCCGATCACCGATTCATAGGTCGCCTCGCTCGACTTCACGTCGGCGCGGGCCTGGGCGAGGGCGGACTGGCCCTCGTGGTAGCGCGCCCTGGCCTGGGCGACGTCGGTCTTGGAAAGGTCGCCTTCGCGCTGGCGCGTCTGCGTCGCCTTGAGCTCGGTGCTGAGAAAGCTCACATTGTCGGCCCGCAGCCGGGCGATCCTGCGGTCTCGAATCACGTCCATATAGGCTCTGACGGCGTCGAGCAGGACCGACTGTTCCGTCTGGTAGAGTTGCTCGCGCCCGGCGCGCACGTCGGCGCCCGCCTCGCGGGTGGCGTTGAGGGTCTGGAAGCCGGTGAACAGCGGCTGCGACAGGGTCACGTTGATCCCTTGCGGCTGGTGATGGTTGGTGTCGAAGGGCTGGACCCTGCGGGTGCGCGTCTTGCCCACCTCCGAATTGAGGTTCGCCTTCGGCAGCCAGCCCGATGCCGCCTGCGGCACCGCTTCGTCGTTGGCGCGCTGCCTGGCGCGGTCGGCCTGGATGGCGGGATTGGCGAGATAGGCTTCGATCAGGGCGTCGGTGAGGGTTTCGGACCGGCCGGCGCGCGGTCCGGCGCACAGCAGCGGCACCGCGACCAGAACGGCGCAAATGGTCCGTACGGCGAGGCTCGGACAACGCCGCGCGGTTCCGTGGGACGGAACATGATTCAGTCCAATGTCACCGCGCTGCGTCATCGCCGGCAACACCCCCGATGCGTGGTTGGATACAACTAAGACGAGCAAAATCGTTTCCAGTTCGCATGTTGGGCCGGGAGGGGTGTAGAAATCGTTAATCGGTGTGCCGATTTGGCGCGGCGGAGGGCCGGCGAGCCCGCCATGTCGCGTCCTTATGGGCCAGGGCGGTTCGGGTAGGTGCGGACCCGGGTGGGCCCCAAGGCCGGCCTAGCGCTCCGAGAAGCTCGCATCGAGCGAGCGGAACACCGGTTTCAGCATGTAGCGCATGAAGGATTTGGAGCCGGTGACGATGTCGGCCTGCACCACCATGCCGGGCATGATCATGCGTTTGTGCTCGCTGCCGCCGACATAGCTTTGGTCGAGCGCGACGACGGCCTTGTAGTAGTGCTCGCCCCGTTCCGTCTGAAAGGTCGTCGCCGAGATGTGGGTCACCTTGCCCTTGGCGATGCCGAAGATGTTGGGATCGAAGGTTGAGATTTTGATCTCGGCCTTGTCGCCCTCCCGCACATGGCCGATGTCGGCCGGGCGCAGCCGCACCTCGGCCACGACCGACTGGTCCACGGGCACGATCGAGGCGACGAGTTCGCCCGGCTTGACCACTTCGCCGGCCGCGCGCTGGACCAGCTCCTGGACGATGCCGCGCACCGGCGCGCGCACCACCAGCCGGTCGACGCGATCCTGCTGTTTCGTCAATTGCTCGTTGAGCTCTCCCAACTCGACCGCGATCTTCGCCCGTTCGTTCATCAGCGCCTCCCGCTCCTCCGATTCGGTGGAGGCCAGCGTGTTGCGCGCCTCCTCGAGCTGCTGACGGGCGGTGTCCAGGCGTCCCACCGTGGCGAAGTAGTCGGACTTGACCTGCTCCAGCGATGCCTCCGACTGAAGATAGGCCCGCCGCGACGTGTAGCCCGTATCAAGCAATTTTTGCCGGATCTGGCGCTGTTCCTCTTGGATTTCCATTTGCCGTTTGAGGCTGTCGCGCTCCTTCTCCAGAGCCGGCACCTCGGCTTCGCGCTGCGCCACCTTGGCCGCGAGGGCGCCGCGTTGCGAGGCGATATGGGCGTTTCTGGTTTCGTATACTTCCTGCTGTTGCGCCATCAGCGCCGGATATTTCTCGCCGGTTTTGCCGAAATCGGGCTTGCGGCCCTCGAGCACCGCGCTCAAGGCCTCGTGCCGAAGCCGCAACCCGGCGATCCGGACCTGCACCTGGCCGAAATCGCTTTCGGTCGCCACCGGCCGCAATTGCAGGAGCGGCGCGCCGGCATCGACCATGGCGCCCTCCTTGACCAGGACCTTCTCCACCTGACCGCCTTCGAGATGTTGGATCTTTTGCACCGAGGCGATCGGAACGATCTCGCCCTCGGCGACCGCGATTTCCCGGATTTGGGCGAAGGATCCCCAGATGATGGCGGCGATGATCAGCCCGCAAAACACCTGCGCGAGCTGAGCGAAAATGTCCGGAACACGGCCGTCTTCCAGCTCGATCGGCAGAATCAAGCGCTGACCGCCGACCCTATGTTCCGCACCCGCCGGCTCCTTCAACATACGACCACCTACTCTGCCCCAAACTGATGGCGGTCCTAACCTAGGGCGGGCCTGCTTAAGAGTTAGCTAACATTTGCCTTATTTGCCGATTCGAGCAGCCTGGGGACGATCTGCTCGGGCGGTCCGTCGCCCGCCACCACGCCGTCTCGCAGAACGATGACGCGGTCGGCCGCGCGCATGTGGCTCGGGCGGTGGGTGACGAGCAGAACCGTGGCCTTGCCGTGCAGGGCGTTCAACTTGGCGATCAGCGCGGCGTCGCCGGCGACGTCGAGACGGCCGCCGGGATCGTCGAGCAGCAGGATCGGGCTCCTCTTGGCGAAGGCGCGGGCAAGCACAAGTTGCTGCAGAAAGGCGCCGGTCAGGTCGCGGCGGTTGGTCATGCTGAGCCGGTTGTCGAGGCCGTAGGGAAGTTTCGCGACGTTGCCGGCGGCCCCCGCGTCGCGCAGCGCCGCCTCTATCGCCTCGGTGGAAAGGCAGGGATCGGCCAGCTTGAAGTTCTGCGCGATCGTGCCGTAGAAGAACTCGGGCCGCTGCGGCGCGTAGCCGATCGCATGGCGCAGCTCGCCCGCGTCGATCTGACGGATGTCGAGCCCGTCGATGCGCACCACCCCGACCTGCGGCTGATAGAGATTGGCGGCGAGCTTGAGCAGGGTCGATTTGCCGGCGCCGCTTTCGCCGGTGATGGCGACGATCTGCCTGGCCGGAATCCGCAGCGTGACGCCGCGCAGCGCCGGCTCGCCGAGCGGCCCGTAACGGAAGCCGACGCCCAGGAACTCGATGTCTCCCTTGAACGAGCGGTAGAAGGTGGGGATTTGTCCCAGCTGACGCTCGGTGTCGAGTTGCATCATGTTGTTGATCTGCTGGAAGGTGTCGAGCGTGCGCCCCACCCGGTTGAGACCGAGAAACACCGCTTGCAGCGGCGAGAGCAGGCGCCAGACCAGCGCCACGACCGCCACCAGCGCGCCGACCGATAAATTGCCCCACAACACCTCCAGCGCGCCGAACCCGATGGTCGCCACCCCGGCCACCATCACCAGGGTCTGCGAGATCACCTGCAGCAGGGCGTTGAGCTGATACGCCTTGAACTGGCGCAGCAAATAATCGCTGGAGATCGATTGGAAGCGCTCGATCCAGGTGTCCTCGGCGGCGTGATTGCGTATCGCCTCGTGCTTTTGGGTCACCTCCATGAGGAAGTTGCGCTGGCGCGTCTTGGCCTCGCCGGCCCGGCGCACCTGGTTCCGGGTCAGCGGAATGGTGATCGCCGTCATCGCCACGAAGGTGACGAGCAGCGCCGCCGGGATGAAGCCGAGGGGACCGCCGATGACGAAGATCGCGGCCAGGAAGACGGCCGCGAAGGGGAGATCGAAAATCGCGTTGCCGAGCGCGCCGGTGAACAGTTCCCGGGTCCCCTCGAATTGCTTCAGGCGGGTGATTTGCGCCGAAATCGGCGCCGATTCCGTCAATCCGGCAGGCATGTTGAGCAATTTTTCGAAGGCGCCGATCGACAGCAGGCTTTCGAACCGCGCGCCGAGGAATGCGATCGTGCGCGTGCGCACCATCCGCAGGCAAAAGTCGGTCGCCATCAGGATCGCGACGCCGCAGAGCAAATAGAGCAGCGTCGAGAGCGACTTGGCCGGGATCGCCTTGTCATAGACCATCATCACGTAGACCGGCACCGCGAGCGCCAGCACGTTGATGCAGAACGTGAGCAGGAACAGCCGCACCATCAGGCCCCTGAGGTTGCCGATGAGATGCTGGACCCAACCGGTTTGCCGGTGGGACCGGGCGGCCGATTTGCGGTCGATGGGCCGGATCAGATAGACGCGGCCCTTGGTCCGGTCGGCGGGCAGCAGCAGGAACGACCGGCTCGATCCGTCGAAGGCGAGAAGGCTGCCGTCCTCCTCCATCGCGATCAGCACCTTGACCGCGCCGTCATCGGGCTGGAACAGGCAGGGCAGCATGCCGGCGCTGACCTGATCGAGGGCGATGGCGCGGCGCTCGGTGCGGTAGTTGAGCCGCACCAGCAGGGCGCGCAGGCCGTCGATGTCGCGGACCTGCTCGAAATGCGGCAGCGCTTCCTGCAGATGGCGGGGCTCGCCCGACCAGTCCAGCGCCGAGAGCAGCGGCTTGAGGCAGGCCGCCACCTCGGAGGAGTCGTCGAATTCGCCCAGCCGGCGCCGGGCGTAGATGTCCTCCAGCCGCCGCTGCAGGTCGCGCGCCGTGTCGCTCCGCGCCGCGCCCTTGGCCGCGCGCGTTGCGGCTTCCGGCCGTGGGGCAGCGGGCGCGGGCGCATCGGCCGCCGCCGTCTGACCCGTCCTCTCGCTCACGCCACCGCTCCTTCGGGCACCGCTTCGTCCCCCTCCGCGGCGGCGGCGTGGCCGGTGTCCGCCAACCGGTGGAGGCGGCCCTCGCGGAGCTCGAAGACGCGGTCCGAGATCTGCAGCAGGGACGGCCGGTTGCTGATGAGCACGCTGGTCACCTCGCCCTTCAATTGGGTCAGTCCCTCGCGCAGCAGCGCGTCGGAACGCATGTCGAGCAGCGTGTTGGCCTCGTCGAGGATCAGGATCTTCGGTTCCTGGGCCACCGCGCGGGCGATCGCGATGCGTTGCATGAAGCCCGAGGAGAAGGTGTCGGACACCCCCTGGGCCAGCGGCGTGTCATAGCCGTTGGGCAGGCGATGAATGTCCTCCTCGAGGCCGATCAGCCGGGCGGCGCCCCGCGCCGCCTCGAGCTTTTCGCCGGCGCCGAACATCGAGATGTTCTCGAGGATGGTGCCTTTGAAGGAGACCGCGTCCGCCGCCACGTATGAAATCCGCCGCCGCAGGGCCGCCCGATGCGCGCCGGAGGCGTCGAGGCCGTCGATGGTGACCGCGCCGGAGGTCGGAACGGCATCGCCGATGATCAGCCGCGCGAAGGTGGTACAGCCGCTGTCCTTCTCCCCCCGAAGCCCGATCATCTCGCCGGTGCCGATCTCGAGCGATATGTCCTCGAAATGCAACTTTCTCACCCCTTCCTGGCGGTAGCCCGCATGCGAGAAGACGATCTCCCCGCGCATGTCGGCCTGCGCTTCGGCCGCCGCCGCGCCCAGCACGTCGAGGTCGTCGAACCGCTTGGCGCGCGTCTGCGCCAGCTCGATGTTCTGCAGTTCTGTCCAGACCCCGATGCCGCGCAGGACGGGCTGGATGAGCCGGCCCGAAAGCAGCGAGCAGCAGGCCAACGAACCGATGCTGAGATCGCCGTACATGACCATGGTGGCGCCGACCGAGACCACCAGGATCATGGTGGAATTGGCGAACAGGCTGCCGATGGTCTGCAGCTTGTTGCCCATCGAGATGGTATCGTAGCTCGCCATCGAGGATGATTTCTGCAGCCGCTCGAAGCGGCGCTGCATTTGCGGCTCCATGGCGAGCCCCTTGATCGTATGGATGCCCTCGAGGCACTCGACCAGAAAATCGTAGCGCTTGTTGTCCTGATCCGTGCGGTGGCTCAGCACGGTCTGCAGATCCTTGCTCTTCAGCGCCGCGAAACAGCCGAAGCCGGCGATCAGCGCGATCGGCACCAGCACCAGGAAGCCGCCGACAAGCGCGGTGACGATGAGGAAGACGGCCGCCATCGGCAGGTCGACGATGATCAGCCGCGCGTTCCCGCCGTGAAAGGCGTTGAGCTCGCCGACGGCGTCGAACGCGTCCATCCACAGGGCCGCGGGGGTTCGATCGACCTCGCCCTGCCGGGCCTTGAGATGTCGGATGAGCGCGCCCATCTCGGCGCGGTAACCCTGCTTCACCGCGCTCCAGCCCATCACGTAGGAGCGCGCGATTTTCAGCAACGCCTCGACCGCGAAGACGCCGAGCAGCCCGAGCGAGAGCAACAGCAGCGTATCGGTCGACCGGTGGGGAAGGATCCGGTCGTAAACCTGGAGAATGGTGAGCGGCAGCGCCAGCCCCAGCACGTTGACGAACAGCGACGCCAACAGCACCGAGCGCGGCAGGGTGAGGCATTCGTTGATCAGAAATCCGAGTTCGGTATTCGGGCCGTCGCGGTTCAAGTGCCGCCGCATTCGCGCCGACAGCGAGCCCTTTGCCCCGGCGGCGCCGGCGGGCGGCGTCGCCTGCCTGGCGGGCTTGGGGGATTTCGGCTGCCGCGGCCGGAACGAAGCCCGAGGGGGCAGTTTCAGGCGGTCGCGAATTTTTGCGACCGACGATGTTGCCGCATCGGTCCCGGCCGTATGCGCGCGTTGCTCACCCATGGGGTGGTCCCTTCCCCCGTCCCCGCCGGCAAATCGACGGAAGAGTCCTGGTGCTCCGGCATAGCCCGGAAAACTTAGCTTTTCGTTAACCATGACTGGGGGCGGAAGCACCGGCGCCGGCCCCCGCGCGAAGCTGTGGCTGAAGAGCATCGTCGATCCGATCGAAGGATCGACTTGAATCGAAAAAGTAGAAAACCGTATTTTTTCGCGCGAACCAATAAATGGATTAATGATTCATTAAATACGAACGCATTGTTAACTGATCCCGAAAGTTTTCGAAAAATTCCCCGTTCATTTGCTGATTGGGAAACTTTGCCCGTTAGCGTTCTCCCCCAAAGCTGGAAAAGTTTTTTTGACGTTCAGGGATATGGCGCGAGACACGCTTGCAGCGGACCGGCCTTCGGGCGAACGCGGCGACGACAATCTGCGGTCGGCGAGCGATTTCGACGTCGCCGATCATCCGGTCGACCGCCACGACGTGGTGCTGCCCAAGTCGGATACCGATCTAGCCCCCGCCAGCGGCGAGTCCGGCGCCGGACCGCAAGCAGCGGCGGCGGGGCAGGGGCTCGCTCGCCATGTCGTCCAAGCGCAGCCCGATTCGCCCGAGCTGGCGGTTTCCCAGGATCCGGCCGCGGCGGAGGTGCGCCCGGGAGTCCCGTCGGACGGTCAGGACGCCGGTCCGCGCGCCTCCGGCGGTCTCGCAGGGGCGGCCTTTCCGCCTGTCTCCGGCGGATACGGTTCGCCAGACCTATCGATTCCGCGGGGCGGCGACGCTGCCGCCTTCGGATCGGCGCCAGGCACGGCGGCCGGTCAAGCGGCAGCGGCGGGCGCCCTTGCCGGCGGGACGAGCGCCTTGGAATCGGGCAGCA
>CAYVYD010000092.1:0-9084 GCA_964454415.1 uncultured Hyphomicrobiaceae bacterium
TCCGGATCGGCATAGGCCTCCGAGGGCGCGAATCCCGGCACCTTGTCCTCGAGCAGGACGCGGAAGGAGGGCCGCGACTTGATCCGCGCGTACCAGACCTTGGCCGGCTCGCTCTCCTCCCAGGGCACGTCGCCCAGGAAGTCGACGCAGGAGATGTGCGCCGCGGCGGCTAAGTCGGCGAAGGAGAGCTCCTCCCCGGCGAGCCAGTTCCGCGCGTCGGCCAGATGGCCGATATAGGCCAGATGGGTGCGCAGATTGGCGCGCGCCGCGCGCACCAGCTCCATGTCCGGCGCGCCGCCCCGCTGGGGATCGAACCGCCGCATCACCTTCTCCTCCAGCAGATAGGAGGTCACCTCGCCGTCGAACTTGCTGTGAAACCAATCGACGACGCGCCGCACCTCGGCCCGGCCTTCCTCGTCGCCCGGAAAGAAGGCGAAGCCCCCGCCGCGCTCGTCGGCGCCGCATTCGGCGAGATATTCGGAGATCGAATAGGCGCCGCACAGCAGCGCGCCCCCCTCCTCGCTATAGACGGGAAGGCTGCCGGCGGGATTGAGGCGGAGAAACTCGGGCCGCCACTCCCAGGGCCGCTCCTCCTCGAGCTCGGGATCGACTCCGCATTCGGCCAGCGCCAGCCGGATCGAGCGGGAGAAGGGATCGAGCGGATAGTGAATCAGTTTGATCATCGGCGTGATCCGGGTCGCGCGCCCGCATTTCAGCTTTCACACCGCGGCGCGGTTTCGGTATAGAACCTGCCCACGCGCCCGACAAGCCGCGGGACCGGGAGGGGGGTCGTTCATGTCGATCGAGCAAATCATCGTCCTTGCGCTGGTGCAAGGCATCACCGAGTTCCTGCCGATCTCCTCTTCCGGCCATCTGATCCTGGTGCCCAAATTCATGGCTTGGCACGATCAGGGCCTGGTCACCGACGTCATGGTCCATGTCGGCTCGCTATTCGCGATCCTCGCCTATTTCTGGCGCGACACGTGGCAATTGATCCTGGGCGGGGTCGACCTGGTGCGGCTGGATTTGAGCCCGCGGGCGCACCTGGCGCTGTTCATCGTCGCGGCCACGGTCCCGGCGGTCGTTTTCGGCGTGACCCTCAAGGCGACGGGCATCATCGACAATTTACGCAGCGCCGAGCTGATCGGCTGGAACGCGATCCTCTACGGCGCGCTGCTGCTCGCCGCCGACCGCTTCGGCGCCCAGCTCAAGGTCATGGAGCAGATGACCTTTTGGCCGGCCATGACCATCGGCCTGGCCCAGGCGCTCTCCCTGATACCCGGCACCAGCCGCTCCGGCATCACCATGACGGCGGCGCGCTTCCTGGGCTTCACCCGGCCCGAGGCGGCGCGGTTCTCGTTTCTGCTCGGCATCCCGGCCATCGCCGGCGCCGGCGTGTTCACCGCCTTCGACGCGCTGGAGAGCGGCGAGGCGATCTCCAACGACGCTCTGCTCGCCGCCGCGCTGACCTTCTTCTCCGCCTTCGCCGCCATCGCCTTCCTGATGGCGCTGCTCAAGCGCATCGGCTTCCTGCCCTTCGTGCTCTACCGCTTCGCGCTCGGCGCCTTCCTGCTGGTCTATATCTATACGTCCTGATCCCTCACACGTGGATGCTGGAGAACTGCCCCTTGGGGCGGAATCGCGCCATGTAGAAGGGCACCACCACGTCGATCGCCGTGGGCTCGATGCCGAGCGCCTCCAGCGTGCGGCGCTCGCGCCTCGCCTCCTCGCTCACCACGTTGTCCCTTTGCAGCAACCGCACCTGATCGAGCGTCAGCGGCGGGTTCGGCAGCAGTCCCAGAACCGCTCCCTGCAGCCGGGCGAGCCAGAAGGGAATGGGCACCAGCAGACGGCGCCGGCCGGTCTCCTTCAGGATCCAGCGCAACACCTCCTTGAAGGTGAGCACCTGCGGGCCGCCCAGCTCGTAGATCCGCCCGCTCAGCGCCCTGCCCTCGATGGCGGCGACCGCGGCGCCCGCCACGTCGCCCGCGAAAACCGGCTGGAACCGGGTCCCGCCGCCGCCGATCAGGGGCAGGACCGGCGAGATGCGGGCCATCGCCGCGAACCGGTTGAAGAACTGATCCTCGGGCCCGAAGATCACCGAAGGGCGCAGGATCGCCGCGTCGGGATAGGCCTCCAGCACCGCCTCCTCGCCCGCCGCCTTGCTGCGCGCATAGACCGAATCGGACTCCGGATCGGCGCCGAGCGCCGACATGTGCACCATCGCGCGCACGCCCAGTTCGGCCGCCACCTCGGCCACGTGGTGGGCGCCCTCGGTATGCACGCTGGCGAAGGTCTGGCGCCCCTGGGCGAAGAGGATGCCGACCAGGTTGACGAGCGCGTCGGCGCCGAGCGCCGCCCGGCGCACCGAGTCCCTGTCGCGCAGATTGGCCTGCACGGCGTGGATCTGGCCCACGCTTCCCATCGGCTGGAGATGGCCGGCGAGATCAGGCCGGCGCACCCCGATGCGCATGCGGCACCCGGTTCGCGCGAGCGCGCGCACCACGTGACGCCCGACGAATCCCGAGCCGCCATAGACCGTGATCAGTTTGGAGCTGTCCAAGCGAACCGCCATCGCCCCTCACCCTCGAAGTCCGCGCCCGACGGAAGCGCGGGAGATGCAACCTCAACCGGCGCCAGCAATACACAGCCCACCCGCCGCTGTGAAGCCGCCGGGGCGACAATTGACAAGGCCTGCCCCCGGTCGTAACTCAATACCCGGTCGCCCAGGTGGCGGAATTGGTAGACGCGCTGGCTTCAGGTGCCAGTGGCCGCAAGGCCGTGGAAGTTCGAGTCTTCTCCTGGGCACCAGACCTCACACGATCGCGATCTTCCCTCCGCCGGACCTTGGGGCGGTCGAGGCTGACTGGCGCGGCCGCGACGACGGCCCGGAGGAAGGTTCGCGTGAGCATGACGCTGCACAAGGGCGACTTGCCCAAATCGGTGAAATTCAGGGGTGCGGTGGCGGTGGACACCGAGACGCTCGGCCTCAATCCGCTGCGCGACCGGCTTTGCCTGATGCAGCTTTCGGCCGGCGACGGCGCCGCCCATCTCGTCCAGCTCGCCGACGGAGGGTACGAGGCCCCCAATCTCAAGGCGTTGATGGCCGACGCCAAGGTTCTGAAGATCTTCCACTTCGCCCGCTTCGACCTCGCCGTCATAGAGCACTATCTGGGCGTGATGCCCGGGCCAGCCTATTGCACCAAGATCGCCTCGCGGCTCTGCCGCACCTTCACCGACAAGCACGGCCTCAAGGATCTCTGCAAGGAGATGCTCAACGTCGACATCTCCAAACAGCAGCAATCCTCCGATTGGGGTGCCGAGACCCTGAGCGACGCCCAGCTCGCCTATGCAGCATCCGACGTGCTGCATCTGCACGCGCTGAAGGCCGAGCTCGACGCCATGCTGGCGCGCGAGGAGCGCGGCGCGCTGGCCCAGGCCTGTTTCGATTTTCTGCCGTACCGCGCCAGGCTCGATTTGCTAGGGTGGGCGGAGCAGGATATTTTCAGCCATTGAGCGAAGACCGCCGATTCGCGCCGGGCGCGAGGCGGTCGCAATCTGATCAAAATTTAGCTCGATAGTCGGGCAACCCTTTGGGCCGAGCGATTTTGGCCGGCGCAACACGAGGCGGCCATCAGGGCATGAACATCCAGACCAGCCGTGGGCTCCCACGCCGACCGCGCCGTCCGTTGCCGGTGGCGCTCGCGCCCAATCGCGTCAAGGCGATCGCGACCGCCAGGCGCCACTCCCGCCGGGTGCGCCTGCTGCGGCTGTTGCTGCCGCTTTGCGCCGCCGCCGTGCTCGGCCTTTATTTCGTCTCGTCCAAATTGAGCCTCTCGCTCGGCGACATGGAGGCGAGCGTCGGCGACGTGAAGATCAGCCGCGACAGCCTGCGCATGATCAACCCCAAGCTGGAGGGCGCCACCAAGGACGCCGGCACCTACAAGCTCACCGCCGATTATGCCGATCAGGACATCACCAACATGCAGACCCTGCGCCTGCACGCGGTGAGCGCCCAGCTGACCCAGCCCAAGGACGCCTGGTCCAAGCTCACCGCGCCCAAGGGAACCTTCGACACCAAGAAGGAGTCGCTGGAGCTCTACGGCGGCATCCAGATCGCCACCAGCTCCGGCATGACCGCCAAGCTGGACCGCGCCGCGATCGACCTCAAGACCCACATCATCCGCTCCGAGGTGCCGGTCGAGGTGGAGGCCAAGGAGGGCAAGCTGACCGCCCGCACGCTTGAGATCAAGGCGGCGGAGAAGCGGATCCTGTTCGCCGGCGACGTGCGCGTTCACGTCGTCCGCGGCCGCAAGCCCGATCAGGCCAAGACCGCAGACGGCGGGGCCGCGCCGCCGGCGGAGGCGCGGGACTGATGAACCGTTCGGGTGCGTATCGCGGCAAGCTCCTGGCCCGGCACTTGGCCGCCGGGCTCTTCGCCTTCTCGCTGCTCGCCCCCTGGGCCGGAGCCGGGGCGCAGAGCCTGAGCGAGAACATCGCCGGCCTCACCACCAAGACCGACCAGCCGATCGACATCCAGTCCGACACCCTGGAGGTGCTCGACGACCAGAAGCGCGCGATCTTCCGCGGCAACGTCCAAGCGATCCAGGGGGGCATGACGCTGCGCTCGCGGGAGCTCTTGGTGAACTACGACGGCGCCGAGGGGCTCTCGGGCTCCAATTCGCGCATCACCAGCATCCGCGCCGACGGCACCGTGCTGATCACCACCGACAAGAACCAGACCGCGACCAGCGACTGGGCGATCTTCGACGTCAATTCCCAGCTCGTCACCATCGGCGGGAATGTTGTGTTATCGCAGGGAGAAAATGTGATAAAGGGTGACCGGCTCGTCATCGATTTGAAGACAGGCCGCAGCCGGTTCGAGAATGAAGGTCAGGTGGCCGAAAAGAAACGCGTACGCGGCATTTTCAAGCCCAAGCAGGCCAAGGAGCCGGCACCAGCCGATGCCGGGGCCGGGCAATAGGCGGGCGCCCTCGGACCTTCGCGCCCGCGCGCCGAACTTCAGCATTTCATCGAATCTTAACCGGCGCGCGCTTCAACTGTAAGCGGAAGGCTCGTGGTCAAGCTGTTTTCATTTCCCGGACTTTCGATCGGTCAGACGCTCGACAAGACGCCCGAACCGGTTGAGACGGGTCCGCGCCACGAGCCGGAGCCTCAACACCACGTGTCCGTTGGGCGCCTTGAGGTTCACTCTCTGTTCAAGAGTTTCAAGAAGCGTCCCGTGGTGCGTGGCGTCTCGCTCTCGCTCGCCCGCGGCGAGGCGGTGGGGCTGCTGGGGCCCAACGGCGCCGGCAAGACGACGGTGTTTTACATGATCACCGGCCTGGTTCCGGTGGACGATGGAAAAATTGAGATCGACGGCAACGACATCACCTGGCTGCCGATGTACCGCCGTTCGCGGCTCGGCATCGGCTATCTGCCCCAGGAAGCCTCGATCTTCAGGGGCCTGACGGTGGAGGAGAACATTCGCGCCGTGCTCGAGATCGTCGAACCCGACAAGCAGGCGAGAGACGCCAAGCTCGACTCCCTGTTGCAGGAGTTCAACATCGAGCGCCTGCGCAAGTCGCCCTCCATCGCGCTCTCCGGCGGCGAGCGCCGCCGCGTCGAGATCGCCCGCGCGCTGGCCAGCGAGCCCTCCTACATGCTGCTCGACGAGCCCTTCGCGGGCATCGATCCGATCGCCATCGGCGACATCCGCTCGCTGGTCTGGCACCTGACGGCGCGCGGCATCGGCGTGCTCATCACCGATCACAACGTGCGCGAGACGCTGGAGCTGATCGACCGCGCCTACATCATCGCCGACGGCGAGGTGCTGACCGAAGGCACGCCCGAAGAGATCATCGCCAACGAAGACGTGCGCCGGGTCTATCTCGGCGACCAATTCACCCTGTAGCCGATGCGGCTCGGGCTATAGCTGGGGATAGCTGGGGACCCGCTTCACATGGCGCTTTCGACCAAGCTCGAACTCCGGCAATCGCAAGGCCTGGTGATGACGCCGCAGCTGCAGCAGGCGATCAAGCTGCTGCAGCTCTCCAACCTCGAGCTCAACGAATTCGTCGAAGCCGAGCTCGAGCGCAACCCGCTGCTCGAATTGGCCGACGCCACCGGCTCCGAGACCCGCGCCTCCGACGACCCCGAAGCGCGTCTGCCCGAAAGCCCCAAGGAGAGCGGCGAGGGCGAGGGCGGCGACGAATGGCTCGATCTGGAGAACGGCGCGGCCGAGCGCGATCCCGCAGGCGCCCTCGACACCGACGCCGAGGCGGTCGATCCCGACGCCGGCGATCCGCAGATGACGGGGCTCGGCAGCGACGGCTGGGCGGCACTTCCCACCAAGTCCTCGGGCGGCGGCGAGGGCGACGTCAATCTCGAGGCCTACGTGGCCGACGAGATCAGCCTCCAGGACCACCTCACCGAGCAGCTTCACCTCGCCATCGCCGATCCCGCCCGGCGGCTGATCGCCCACCATCTGATCGACCTGGTCGACGAGGCGGGCTATCTGCGCGGCGACCTCGACGGCCTGGCCGAGCGCCTCGGCGCGCCGATGGCGCTGATCGAGGAGACGCTCGCCACGCTTCAGACCTTCGATCCCGCCGGCGTATTCGCCCGCGACCTCGGCGAGTGCCTGGCGCTGCAGCTCATGGACAAGAACCGCTACGATCCGGCGATCGCCGCGCTGATCGACAATCTCCCCCTCGTAGCCGCCCACGACTACGCCGCGCTGAAGCGTTTGTGCCGCAGCGACGACGAGGACCTCGCCGACATGATCGCCGAGATCAAGACGCTCAATCCCAAGCCCGGCCTGCGTTTCGGCAGGACCGCCGTGCAGCCGGTCATTCCCGACGTCTTCGTCCGCCGCCGCCCGGACGGGAGCTGGCACGTCGAGCTCAACACCGAGACCCTCCCCAAGGTGCTGGTGAACCGCACCTATTACGCGACCGTGAGCAAGACGGCGGTCTCGGAGAAGGACAAGTCCTATCTGGTGGACTGCCTGCAGACCGCCAATTGGCTGGTCAAGAGCCTGGACCAGCGCGCCCGCACCATCCTCAAGGTCTCCCAGGAGATCGTGCGCCAGCAGGACGCCTTCCTCACCCACGGCATCCAGCACCTGAAGCCGCTCAACCTGAAGACCGTGGCCGACGCCATCGCCATGCACGAATCCACGGTGAGCCGTGTCACCTCGAACAAATACATGGCGACCGACCGCGGCATCTTCGAGCTCAAATATTTCTTCAGCTCGGCGATCGCCTCCTCGCACGCGGGCGAGGCGCACTCCTCCGAGGCCGTCCGCCACCGCATCAAGCAGCTGATCGGCAACGAAGCGCCCGACAAGGTCCTCTCCGACGACAAGATCGTCGAGCTGCTGGCCGCCGACGGCGTCGACATCGCCCGGCGCACCGTCGCCAAATACCGCGAAGCGATGCGCATCGCCTCCTCGGTGCAACGCCGCCGCGCCAAGAAGGCGGCACTCAATCCCCTCGCCTAGCCCAAGGGCCCCTCGCCTAGCCCAAGGGCCCCTCGCCTAGCCCAAGGGCGCGAACCGGCGCTCGATTCCGCGCCCCGCCGGGCCGTTGTTCCGCGCAGCCACGGGCGTCGATGCCCGTTATACATATGGCTTGCTTTGGGTTTGACAGTGTTCGTCGTCGTGGTCTAGGGTCCCCGGCCAAAATTGAAGGCCAGTGAATTTTACGACCATCGGCAATGGTCTTGGCGACGATCCCTCACGATCATCGAGGTGAGGCTAGCGGGCTTGGGCTGATGCTGGCGGGTGCCGAACCATTGGAATTCCGGGCACGGTAATGACGTTGCAGGTTACCGGAAAGAACCTGGATATTGGCGAAGCCCTGCGGACTTATGTCACGGACCGGGTCGAACAAACGCTCGACAAATATGTCGGCAGCGGCTTGTCTGGCCACGTGCGCATCGAAAAGGAGCACGGCCAATTCCGCACCGACTGTTCCATCCAGCTGCGATCGGGTCTGGCCCTCCAGTCCCATGGCGAGGCGTCCGACGCCTATGCCAGCGCCGACCGCGCTCTGGAACGCCTCGAGAAGCGGGTTCGCCGTTACCGGCGGCGCTTGAAGAAGCGCCATGGACCGGCGCCGCAGCCGGCGGCGACGGCGCCCTATTACGTAATTCAGGCCGACGGGGAAGAGGATTCGGACGAGGGTGACAATCCCGTCATCATCGCGGAGACCGAGACGGAGATCCACGAGCTCGCTGTCAGCGACGCGGTCATGGAGATGGACTTGTCGCAAAAGCCGTTCATGGTCTTCCGCAACGCTAGCCACGGCGGACTGAACGTCGTCTACCGCCGTCCCGACGGCAACATCGGTTGGATTGATCCCGGCCTGCTGCCGGCTCTAGATAAGACGTCAACGTAGAAAGTGCGCGTGCGATTGAATCAGTTTGGGTCCCCTCATCCGGTCGTAGCGACCGCGGGGTTGAGAGATGAGGA
This sequence comes from uncultured Hyphomicrobiaceae bacterium, assembly GCA_964454415.1. Lineage (GTDB taxonomy): Bacteria > Pseudomonadota > Alphaproteobacteria > Rhizobiales > Methyloligellaceae > JAJFHN01. The sequence continues at coordinate 8,477 of CAYVYD010000092.1, forward strand.
CATCTGTTCTGTCATGGATTTAGGCGATCTTATCGGCCCGGAGGACGTGATTCCTTCGCTCAAGGCCAAGAGCAAGAAGCAGGTTCTGCAGGAGCTCTCGAGCAAGGCGGCCGCCCATACCGGTCTGCCCGAGCGCGACATTTTCGACACCCTGCTGCAGCGCGAGCGCTTGGGCTCCACCGGCGTCGGCCACGGCGTCGCCATCCCGCACGGCAAGCTCGCCGCGCTGGAGAACATCACCGGGCTGTTCGTGCGGCTCGACGAACCGATTGATTTCGACGCGGTCGACGACGAGCCCGTCGATCTGGTGTTTCTGCTGCTGGCGCCCGAAAGCGCGGGCGCCGATCATTTGAAGGCGCTGGCGCGGATCTCGCGGCTGCTGCGCGAGCCCGAGGCGGTGGAGAAGCTGCGCGCCTCCAAGGACAGCGCCGCGCTCTACTCGGTGCTCACCGAGGACACCACCTCCCACGCCGCCTGACCCCCCCCTTAGTGGACGCTAACGGGCATGAGATTGTGCTCGAAGGCGTTGGCGATCGCCGAGGTGCGGCTGTCGGAGATCGACAGCGGCGTGCCGTCGGCCGAGACCAGCGCATAAAGGTCGATGCCCT